>JAKZSO010000036.1:0-11051 GCA_047517625.1 Alphaproteobacteria bacterium | reverse complement strand
GGTGGAAGACGATTTAGAACAATACTTGGCCACGGCGGGCCTGAGATTCGATGCCATCGTCTGTGCCGCGGTGCTGGTGCATTTCTATGAGCTCGACCAGATCCTGAGCAAGTTCTGGCGGGTTTTGAGTGACGATGGGTTCCTTGCCCTGACCATCTTTTCGGATGCGATTTGCGAAAAGTTTTCGGTGAATGCCTCAGGGTTCTTTTCCCACAATCCGGAATACGTGAAGGCGGCCGCCGCGGATGCGGGATTCTCTCTTGTCCGCGGCGGACCGCGAGAGGAACAGGGTGAAAAAAGACGTGGACCCCCGGACTCTTTTGGTGGCGCTCAGAGTCTCGCGGCATCAAGTCACGCCACGATCTTTCTCAATTAATTGTGGTCAGGCCAATGTGGGACCGTCCCGGCAGGGGAGGGCAAATGTTCAAAAATCCGATTGTCCTTGGCGGCTTCGCCGTTGCGATTGCCGTGGGGGTTGGCGTGTTCATGACCCGGCCGGGGAATTCCGTCCGCGACGGGGTGTTTACGCTTGCCCAGGCGGCCGCGGGCCAGGACCTGTACCCGTCCACCTGCCCGCGCTGCCATGGCAGCGACCTGTACGGAGACGGGTTCGAGACGCCGGCTTTAATCGGCAGCGATTTTCAGCGCTGGTGGGCCGACCGCACCCTAGGCGATTTGTTCGAATTTGTTTCCACGAACATGCCGAAAAGCAATCCGGGGGTTTTTGATGACCAGACGTATCTGGACCTGATCGCGTACATTCTGCGCATGAACGGCTATGACGTGGGGAACAAGGAATTGGTGCCGGACCGCCAAGCCCTGGCCGAAATCCGCATGGAAATGGTGAACTAGGGCCCGGTCGGGAGCCGGCCTACCCGAGATTCAAGCTGAACAGCGCGCTGTCTTCGATCCGTTGCCAACCCGGCATCAGCACCGTCGCCGCGTGGCAATCTGTGTAGAGGGTTTCGATTCCCCGCTGGCGGGCTTGGTCAGCCAAGGCGCGCACATGTTTCCCGGCAATGCCCGGACCCCATGGTCAATCCAATCGCTTCCCCAGCCTGCCCGCAAGGTCTTGGATGAACTGCCACGCCACCCGGCCAGAGCGCGCCCCCCGGGTCATGGACCATTCGATTGCCTCGGCACGGAGCGTGTCCTGAGCTACATCGAGGCCGAAATGCTCGGCATAGCCTGCGATCATGGCGAAGAAATCTTCCTGGGATGTGGCGTGAAACCCCAGCCAAAGCCCGAAGCGGTCGGACAGGGAGACTTTTTCTTCCACCGCCTCGCCCGGGGTGATCGCGGTGGACTCCTCGTTTTCGATCATGTCTCGCGGCATCATGTGGCGGCGGTTCGACGTGGCATACATCACCACGTTGCCGGGGCGGCCTTCGATGCCGCCCTCCAACGCGCCTTTCAGGGATTGATAGACGTTGCCGCCGTTGAACGACAGGTCGTCGCAAAACACGATAATCCGGCGCTCCGAAGCCGCCAAAATATTCAGCAGCGCTCCCAGGCTGGCGATGTCGTCGCGGTGGATTTCCACCAAGACCAACGCCTCCGGGGTCTCGGCCAATATTTCGGCGTGGACCGCCTTGATCAGCGAGCTCTTGCCCATTCCCCGGGCGCCCCACAACAAAGCATTGTTGGCGGGCAAGCCGTCGGCGAAGCGCCGGGTGTTTTCCAGCAAGCGGTCGCGGACCCCGTCGATGCCCTTTAGCAGCGCCAGGGGAACACGGCTGACCCGGGCCACGGGGCGCAAGGATTTTGTCTCGTCCTGCCACACAAATGCGTCCGCCGCGCTCATATCCTGGATTTCGGGCGGGGCGGGGACCAACCGCTCCAGGGCGGCCGCGATCAATTCCAGTGGGTCTTGGGCCATTGGTGCACTCGTTTGCTCCCATGCCCGCGGTTTGCGTGGTATCTGGCGGGCAACATCTTATCTGTTATAGTCCCGGCCAATCCCCGCTTCCACATTGTAGAGCGCTTTCATGTTCGTTTCTCCGGCATACGCCCAAGGCACGGCGCCCGGCACTCAGGGCCTGTTCGAATTCCTGTTGCCGATCGCCCTGATCTTTGTGGTGTTCTATTTCCTGTTGATTCGGCCCCAGCAAAAGAAGGCGAAGGATCACCGGTCCATGGTCGATGCGGTGCGCCGGGGCGACAAAGTGGTGACCGCGGGCGGCTTGGTGGGCAAGGTCATCAAAGTCACCGAAATCGAGGGCGAAATGGCCCGGGTGAAGTTGGAAATCGATGCCGCCAACGGGGTCCGGGTCGAGGTCATCCGATCAACGTTGGCCGATGTGCTCTCGAAGCCCGAGCCTGCCGACAGGAAGTCCGCCGACAAGAAGCCTGCCGACAAAACGCCCGCCGCCAGAAAAAAGAAAAGCGGCAAGGCCGCCACCAAACCCTAGAGGCAAGGCGCGTGCTCTATTTCGCCCGCTGGAAAATCTATTCCATCCTCGCCGTCTTGGCTCTGGGGCTGCTGTTTGTTGCCCCCAACTTTTTGTCGGCCGAGGGTGCGGCGGGGATGCCCAGCTGGATGCCCCATAAACAAATCAATCTGGGATTGGATCTGCAAGGCGGCTCACATTTGCTGCTGGAAGTCGATGTCAGTGCCGTGGTGCAAGAACGCCTGGAAGATTTGGAGGGCGAAATCCGCACGGCCCTGCGCGCGGATTTTATCGGCTACACCGGGCTGAATGTGGGCGAAGACGACGCGGTTCACATGCGCATCCGAGACTTGGAGCAATTGCCCCAAGCGTTGGTGCTGGTCGAAGCCTTGTCCAGCCCGGTGCGCATCAGCACCTTTGGCGTCGGTATTCCCGACATCGAGGTGGAAAGCACGGCGCAAGGCGATATCACCGTGACACTGTCCGAGGAATCGGTGTTGGCCCGGGCGGCGGCGGCGGTGGAACAGTCCATCGAAGTGGTGCGCCGGCGCATTGACGAAACCGGCACCCAAGAACCCAGCATTCAGCGCCAGGGCACGGAACGAATTTTGGTGCAGCTGCCGGGGGTCGATGACCCCGACCGGATCAAGCGGCTATTGGGCAAGACCGCCAAGATGACCTTCCAAATGGTGGACCGGGAAACCTCCATCGTCGATGCCTTGGCCGGGCGGTTGCCGCCGGGCTCCGAGATCATCCCCCATGATTCCGACGTCGATGCCAATGGCGACCCGGTCCTGTATGTGGTGGAACGCCGGGCGATCATCACCGGCGAAATGCTGACCAACTCCCAGGTCACCACCGACCAGAACGGCCAGTTCGCGGTATCCCTGCAGTTCAACCCCACCGGCGGCCGGCGCTTTGGCGACGCCACCTCCCAGAACGTTGGCGAACTGTTCGCCATTATACTGGACGACAAGGTCATCAGCGCCCCGCGCATTCAGACCGCGATTTTGGGCGGCACCGGCCAAATTACGGGTAACTTCACGGCCCAAAGCGCCGACGACCTTGCCACGCTTTTGCGCGCCGGTGCTCTGCCGGCCCCCCTGGTCATTTTGGAAGAACGCTCCGTGGGGCCGGGGCTCGGCGCCGATTCGGTGCGCGCCGGCAAGATCGCCTCGGTTTTGGCGTTCATCCTGGTGATGATCTTTATGCTGGCGGCCTATGGCAAGTTTGGCTTGGCCGCAGATGCCGCGTTGCTGATCAACATGATGCTGCTGGCGGCGGGGCTATCGGCCCTGCAAGCAAATCTGACGTTACCCGGTATTGCCGGAATCATCCTGACCGTCGGCATGGCGGTGGATGCCAACGTGCTGATTTTCGAGCGCATCCGCGAAGAAATGGCCCTGGGTAAGACCCCGTTCGCCGCGGTGGATGCGGGGTACAAGCGCGCCATGACCACCATCATCGACGCCAACGTCACCACCTTCATCGCCGCCGTCATACTGTATGTGTTTGGGTCGGGGCCGGTCCGGGGCTTTGCCGTGACGCTTGCCATCGGCATCGTCACATCGTTCTTCACCGCGATCACCGTGACCCGGTTGATCGTGTCGGTGTGGCTGACCCGCACCAAACCAAAACTCCTGCCGATCTAATGAAACTCCTCCGCCTGGCCCCCAAGCAACCGAATATCAATTTTCTCGGTCACCGCAACCTTGCTTTCGCCTTTTCCGCCTCCGCAACCGTTGGCTCGCTGATTTTTTTCCTGGTTCTGGGGCTGAACTTTGGCATCGATTTTCGCGGCGGAATATTGGTGGAAGCCCGTGTCGAGACCGGCGCCGATATTGCCGCCATGCGGGACTCCGCATCGAGCTTGGGGCTCGGCGACATTTCCATGCAGGAATTTGGCGACCCCCGAGACGTGCTGATCCGGGTGGAGCAGCAAGAGGGCGGAGAGGCAGCCCAGCAGGCCGCGGTCGACGCCATCAAGGCGGCCTTTGCCACCGACATTGGCGAGGTGGAATACCGCCGGGTGGAGTTCGTCGGACCCAAGGTCAGCGCCGAGCTGATCCGCGACGGGGTGCTGGCGTTGAGCCTCGCGATTTTGGCGATGATGTTTTACATCTGGCTGCGATTCGAATGGCAGTTCAGCGTCGGCGCCATCATCGCGCTGATCCATGACGTGGGTTTGACCATCGGCGTGTTCGCGCTGGCGCGTTTGGAATTCAACCTTTCGATCATTGCCGCGATCCTCACCATCATCGGCTATTCCATGAACGACACCGTGGTGATCTATGACCGGGTGCGGGAAAATTTGCACAAATACCGCTCCATGGACCTGGTCGATCTGCTGAACAAATCGGTGAATGACACCCTGGCGCGAACTGTCATGACCTCGGTGACCACGTTGTTGGCGCTGTTCGCGCTGTTCTTTTTTGGCGGCGAAGTCATCCGCGGCTTCACCTTTGCCATGATCTGGGGGGTGATCGTCGGCACCTATTCGTCGATTTTCATTGCCGCCCCGGCGCTGATCTTCCTCGGCGTCCACCGCGGGGCCCGGGCGACATCGACCAAGAAGTACGAAGACGCCGAACGCATCGAGGAAAAACCGCAGGACGAGGCAAAGGCGATCACCGACAAAGCCGCCGCCGATTCCAAAGGCGAGGCTTAGGCCAGGGCGCCCGGTCCGGTGGGGCCGGCTCCCGCCCCGTGCTAGCCTGGAGCCATGGAAATAAAGCCGGTTGAGACAGGGAGCGCCCAAGTCGTTCAGTCCTATGGCGGCGGCGTGTTTACCGTCTCCAACGTGCGCTACACCGGGTCGGTGTTGGTCTTCCCCGACCACACCGTGGCCTTGGATGCGGCGACGTTCGATGGCCTGACCGCTGATCTTCTGTCGCCGGTGACGGCAGCTCCTGAACCCCTGGATTTGCTGCTGATCGGCGCGGGTGCGGATTTGGCGGTGCTTCCCGATGATCTGGCAAAAGCCATTCGCGGAGTCGGCATGGGGGTCGAGGTCATGAATACAGGCGCCGCCTGCCGGACATTCAATGTGTTGTTGTCCGGCGAACGTCTGGTCGCCGCCGCGCTGATCGCGGTGGAGTAGGAGCGAAAGGGGCCGCCGGATCGCTTCAGCGGCCTCTCCTCGAACTAGTCGATACGCAAGCTTATCACCAAGCGCATGCAATGGCCCGAGGTGAACACGTCCGCCGCCGCCAGCCGCGTCGCCCATTTGGTCAAGGTGGCTTCGGTGCACATTTGGGCTACCTGGTCCAAGTACGTATCAAACATCAGCCACAGATTGTTGGTCATGAGTTCAGCCGCCCCCGCGTTGAAATCGACGGTCTGAAGCGCCGTCGCCGCGTTGGTGGCCATGTCGATCATGTACTCCCGTTGGGTTTCCACGTCGGCGCGTGTACTCAGCCGGCCCACATGGCCGCCGATGAAGGTTTCGAAATCGTATTCGAGGATCTGATCGTGGGCGCGCATGTACGCCGGCGTGTTCTCGGCTTCCGCCAACCCCCTGAACGGTGTCCAACCCGGGAACACAACGTCAACCAACATCAGGACTTTTTGGGCCGGGGCATAGATGAAAATATTCCCCGGTTCATGAGCGGGGCCCTTGTAGGCCAACTCCAATGACTTGCCGCCGACGGTCAACGTGTATGATTCGGCGAACGTCCCGGTCGGCGCGGGAATCGGGCCGCCGCCAACAAAAACTCCGAAGGGCGCTGGCCGGGCGTCCGTGGCGGCATCTTGCATGTGGGCCACCACGTCCTTGTGGGCAATGTAAGTCGCGTCGGCTGGGAACATGCCCGCGGCCGCGATGTGGTCCGCGTGGGAGTGGCTGTAAATCACATGGGTAACCGGCTGATCCGTCACACTGGCGATCGCCGCCAGGTAGTTCGCACCCAAAGTCGGCGGCGCATCGACAGCAACAACGCCCTCACTGGTCACCAGAAACATGACCTGATAAATGCCGTCGGTGACCCAGTACAGGCCGCCGCCGAGGTCCCCTATGTAGTAACCCACGGCCGGATCCACCGGCGGCCCCCAAGCCGCGTCGGGAATGGGTTCTTGGGCGAAAGCCATTGTTGCCCCGGCCACAAGGCCGAGAATCCCGGCGACGAGACCGCCGCCGTCCGTTTCAATAATTCTGACATGATGTTTCCCCCAAAATTCGGGCCCGCCCCCATTTGGATGGCCTCCCGGATGGTCGTAATGGCTCAGCCAAAAGGTAGAACAATTGGAGGCCGGGGC
Organism: Alphaproteobacteria bacterium; assembly: GCA_047517625.1. Lineage (GTDB taxonomy): Bacteria > Pseudomonadota > Alphaproteobacteria > UBA2966 > CAIVPW01 > JABHVE01. Next base: position 4,407 of record JAKZSO010000036.1, on the reverse strand, counting down.
AATCCACTTTCGGGCCAGGTCCAACCGCCACCACCGACGGCGGAGCGAGGTCAACCCCCCCCGGGCCGCGTGCCAAGGGTCGCGGAAACCTCCATCGGTGCCTCGGCGCGCAGGATGCTAAGGGAGACCTTTGAGTCGGCCTTCAGTTCCGCCAACGCACCAAGCAAATCGTGGACCCCGTGGATGGCCCCATCATTCAACCCGATTAGTGCATCGCCAAGGCGCAAATCGGCCGCGGCGGCCGGGCTATCCTCGTCGATATGGACAACCAGCAGGGCCCGGTCCTGGCCTACGCTGTCGGCGAGTTTGCCGTTCAGGTGGACTTGTTGGGTTCCGATTCCCAGGTATGGCCGGGTCAACGTCCCGTTCTCAAGCAGCGCGTCGGTGATTTGTCCCACTGTATGGGCGGGGACGAGCCAACCGCCGCGGTGGCGCCCCGCAGCAATCGCAACGCCGATCAATTTCCCCCCCACATCGGCCAAAGCGCCCCCGGCGAAACCTGGCGACCAGGCGATATCGGTTTCGATGTACGGGTCAAGGCGGCCGCCGGTGGGGGTCGTCCATCCCTCGGCGACGATCCCGACGATCCCCAGCGCGGCGCGTACCGCACCGAGACGCGGTGTCCGCGCAGGCACGACCACCAATTGGCCCGGGCGCACCGTTGACACCTCGGCGATCGCCGGCGCGGTCGCGCCCCCAGTGTCGGCGCGTATGACCGCCAGGCCGCTCCCGGGGTCCGCCCCAGCAAATGTGCCGGTTGTTTCAACGCCGTCGGGCCCAAACACCTCGGCCGTTTCCGAGTGCTCAGCCGCCCGCGCCGTGGTGACGATCACGCCTGTCGCCCATACAACGCCGGTGTAAGCCCGGCCGTTCCCGGCCACCCGCACCAGCGATTTTCCAATGTGCTCGACGGTGTCCGCCAGACCCGTCGAAAGAGTTTCAAGATCGGTCATACTTCCTCCGAAAGATGAATCCTCGAAGTATGGCGGATCCCTGCCAGCCCGCATCAGCCGATCGGGCAGGGGGCTCCTAGCCGTTCGAGCAGGGCAGGCGGCGTTTCCGCGGGGTGGCCGGGCGTTCCGCGCAGGCTTGCGCCTGATTCCGCGGGCTGGCGCCTTGATCAAAGTGTGATCAGGCCGATCCCGGGCTGCCCGAATAACGGCTTCGGTGCGCCCCTCGGCTCCCAGCTTGCCGAGAATGGCATTGACGTGGAACTTGGCGGTGTGGGCGCTGATGCCCAGGGCCTCACCGATGACGCGGTTGGTCCATCCCTTTGCCAGCAGGCCCAGCACTTCGGCCTCCCGCGGCGTCAATGGCTGCAAAGGAAATCCCGACAAGCCCTCGCTTGGCGGAGCCAGGAGCGAGTCCCGGGCTTCGGCGTCCAGGACCGTCAGGCCATGGGCGGCTGCGGCCAGACCAGCGGCCAGGGGCTCAGGCTCGGAGGTGCGGCTCAACACCCCCGCCGCCCCGGCAAAAAGCGCCGGCCCAATTCCAGCACCGGCGGGGACCAGGGCGAGGACCGTTTGCCCCGCCTCCACCGCCCGCCCAAGTGCTTCCACCGCCATCTCGGGGCGCAGGCCCAAATCCCAAAGGGTCACATCCGCATCGACCCCGCCCGGCGAAGGCTCGCTTTGGGTTTCCACGATGTCGATGCCCGCAAGCCCGGCCAAAGCCGCGCCCAGGGCGTCCCGCACAAAGGGGTCGCCGGCGATGACGCGAACGCGGAGGTTTGCGAGTGTGGTTGCGGCGTTCATGGCGCGGTGCTCCGATTGATCCCCATTCAAATGGGGACCCCGGCGTCAAATTGTCAGGGTTTGGGACGGCGGCCGTCGAAAACAGGTTCGGCGCCCGTTATCGCTAGTTCGGCAATTTCTCAGCCGACAGAATTTGCGACCATGTGGCGCAGCCGTCACAAGACGTTGTCGTCCGTGGGATCAACCGCAAGGGAATGCTGGATGGGATGGGGGAACGCGTGGGCGTCGCAGGGCAGGGAAGGCGTGGCCAGGAACAGGTGTGCCGGACCGGTGGGGCTCCATTGGGTAAAGCCGGGGCCGCTGGATTCCTCCAACGGCCCCTGGACGCGTGTCGCTTTTTGTGGGCTAGGCGAAGAATCCCATGTCGGCGAGGTGGCGGACGCCAAGCATGGCGAACAGCATCGGAATCGACATGGCGGTGTTCGCTCGCGACGCCATCAGCGCCCGGCGCGCCGACGCTTTTTTCTCGTCGTCCGAGGCCTCGACCATGCCCAGCACCTTTTGCTGAGCGGGCCAAATGATGCCCCAGACGTTGAACATCATGATGAGCCCCAGCCACATGCCAAAGCCGATGGTGGCGTCCCGGGCGATGTTAGAACTCAAGCCGAGCATCAATGCGTCCGCCACATAGCCCTCGAGCCAGGCCAGCCACAGGCCGAATATCACCGTGGATAGGGCGGCCCAGCGGAACCAGAACAGCGCCCGCGGCGCAATGTGCTTGCCGACGGCGGGTTTTAACTCGTCCGGCATGCCAGCCACCGCCGGCACTTGAACGAAATTGAAATACCATAACAAGCCGATCCACATGATCGCGCTGACCACATGTAGATAGCGGACAATGAAGCTCCAGAAATCGGCGTTGAATTCCATGGCTTATGCGCCTCCGCCGCCGGCAATCATCGAGATGGCCAAGACCATCAGCACCGTCAGTACCAAGCCGGTAACGACAGTGCCGGTTAGAGAATCGAGCGGGTTCATCATGGTCGCCCCCATTGTTGGCTCCGGCCCCGGCAAGGGCGGGAGTTGCAAGTCATTCGCAAGTTCCAAATCCGATGCTAGCCACAAAATGTAGCTGGTGCAAGGTTCTTAGGCACCCTATAATGTGACGCGAACCACATTTGGGGCGATACCCTGTGCCACTTGTGCCATCGCAACTATTCGGCGGCCTGGGATCGCGGGGTCGCCAACCAATCACCCAGATCGGCCAATGACCGGGCGGCATAGGCGGGCTTGCGATCTTTCTTTTTGACGCGGACGGCCAGCGGTGGGAACAAGCCGAAGTTGGCGTTCATGGGCTGGAAGGTTTCGGCCACGGCGCCAACGGTGATATGCCCCAGCAGCGCCCCCATGGCGGTGGTGGCAGGCGGCGGGATCGATGGCTGGCCAAGGCGATCGGCGGCGGCGAAACGGCCGGTCAGCAACCCCATGGCGGCGGATTCCACATAGCCTTCGACCCCGGTCATTTGCCCGGCAAAGCGTAGTCTTGGCTGGGCCTTCATGCGCAAGGTGGCGTCCAATAGTTTGGGGGCATTGAGGAAGGTGTTGCGGTGGATGCCGCCGAGCCGGGCGAACCGCGCGCCCGCCAATCCCGGAATGGTTTGGAACACCCTGACCTGATCGCCGTGGCGCATCTTGGTTTGAAACCCGACCATGTTGAACAGGGTGCCCAGCGCATTGTCCTGGCGCAGCTGGACCACGGCATAGGCTTTGATATCCGGGGCGTGGACATTGGTCAGGCCCACCGGTTTCATCGGCCCGTATCGCAATGTCTCGGCCCCGCGCGCCGCCATGACCTCGATGGGCAGGCAGGCCTCGAAGTACGGCGTGCCGGCTTCCCAGTCCTTGAACGGAACAGCGTCGGCAGCCACCAAGGCGTCGATGAAAGCCGAATACTGATGCCGGTCCATGGGGCAGTTGAGGTAGTCCGTGCCGGACCCTTTGTCGTAGCGCGACTGGGCCCAGGCCACATCCATGTCGATACTGTCGCCATAGACGATCGGCGCGATGGCATCGTAGAACGCGAGCGAATCTTCGCCGCCCAGTTCGGTGACGGCGTCGGCCAGGGCGGCCGACGTCAGGGGGCCGGTGGCGATGATGACTTGGTCCCAATCGGCGGGGGGCAGGCCATCGATCTCGCCGCGCTGGATAGTCACCAGCGGCTCGGCCTCCAGCGCGGATTGCACGGCGGCGGAAAATCCTTCCCGGTCGACGGCGAGCGCGCCGCCGGCGGGCACCCGGTGGGCATCCGCGCACGCCATGATCAGCGAACCACAGCGGCGCATTTCTTCGTGCAGTAATCCGATGGCGCTGGACTGGGCGTCGTCCGAGCGGAAAGAATTGGAGCACACCAATTCCGCCAAGCCGTCGGTGACATGGGCGTCGGTGCCACGATCCGGGCGCATTTCGTGCAGGACCACCGGCACACCGGCGCGGGCGATTTGCCACGCGGCCTCGGATCCGGCCAAGCCGCCGCCGACGACATGAACCGGAGCGGTGGCCGTCACGATGCTTTGCGCCGTCTTGGCTGGGCCGGGGATTTCTTGGCCGGCTTTTTTCGCGGCTTCGCGGATGTCTTCGGCGCTTTGGCCCGGGCCAACACGGGTTTGAGATATTCGCCGGTGGCGCTGGCTTTGACCTTGGCCAAATCCTCCGG
>JAKZSO010000035.1:0-10972 GCA_047517625.1 Alphaproteobacteria bacterium | reverse complement strand
GGTTTCGATTTCCGACTCTAGCCAACGCACGGCACGCGGCCCGACTTTCAGCGGTTCTGGAAATTCGCCGCAGCGCATGAGGCGATAGATCGTCGTGCGAGCGATTCCGCAGCGCGTTTCGACTTCCTGGCGCCGAAGTAGACGGTCGGTGTCGTTCATAGCGGTCCTCCGGGTCAATCTTCCCGTAGGACTATTCCGCGCGTTCCCGTGAGTGTCTTCCTCTTCCTAAACTGGATTGGATGAGGGAAGACGAACGCGCTCCGCTGCCTTGCGGGCGGGCGATGTCGTGTCCGTCCATAACCGCTCGACACGCTTGTAGCTCAGTTCCGCCGCGACGCCGACCGCATCGCAGACGGATCCGCCCTCAACGGACGCCTTCCCCGCGCCGCCCCGCGTTGCCGGACTTAGACCAGCCTCGGTCAACCACAGCACAGCCAATACAATGGAGAGGTCTCGGGGGAATTTAGCGTCTGGACCCTGACCCTTCCTGGTCGGTCTCGGGGACGTTGGGTTTCTTTCCATCTGACTCGCTATCCAAGCCGCCAGTTCAGACGAAAGACAGGCACCGTTGCGAAGACGATCCTGGGCGATCAGGTTCACGCCGTCCCACGCGGATGCATGCTCCCGCGAGAGTTGGATCAGATCATGCAGGGCAGCCTGTCGGTGTTCTGCAGCCACGGTTTGGTAGCTGCGCGCGATGCATTCCTCGGGCGTCCGTCCGACCACCTGTTGTACAGCGCTGATGGCATGACGAGCAGCCTCTACGGCCTTCTGAAACTTGTCCCTATCCACGGAGCTTGACCACCTTCGCGGCGTCGCCGCTCAGGTATGCGGCCCAATCGGCCATCAGCGCGCGCCGCCGCTCTAGCAGGTCGCTTCGGAAATACGCGCCTTCGACACCGCCGACCGTGTGCGCCAAGGCTGCCTCGGCGATCTCGCGCGGCTTTCCAGTGTCGGCGCACCAATCTCGGAAGCTTGACCGGAAACCGTGAACGGTGGCCCGGTCAGCAAGCCCGGTAGTGCGGAGCACTTTTGTCAAAGCCATGTCGCTCAACGGCCGACCGGGACGGGACGGGGAGGGGAAGGCCAGACCGGACTTGTCGCGCAACGGACGCGCCTGTTCGAGCACCGCCAGCGCGGCATCGGGCAGCGGGACGTGATGCTCGGCGCCGGCCTTCATCCGGCCTGCCGGAATACGCCGCTCGCGAGCGTCCAGATCGATCTCGTCCCACGTCGCGCCGCGCACTTCACCCGAACGCGCAGCCGTCAACACCGTGAAGCGGAAGGCCAGCTTCGTGGACATGGACGCGGCGGACGCTTCGATCGTTTCGAGCGCCGCGCGGATTTCCTCATAGGGCAGGGCGCGGAAATGCTCCTTGACCGCAGGCATGGTAGGCAGCGCGCCGGCGATGGCGTCTCCGGCCACGTTGTGCTCGATGTAGCCGTGCGCCTGAGCCCAAGCCATGATCGCGCGGATTTTCTGGCGGACTTTGCGCCCGGTTTCCGGCTTCGCCGCCCATATTGGCGTCAGCACGCGCAACACGTCTTCGCGGCCGATCCGGTCGATCCGCATATCGCCGAGCGCCGGCAGGGCATACCGCTGCAACTGCTGCATCCAGTTCTTCTCGACCTTGGCATTGCGCCAGCGTGGCCGGCTCGCCTCGAAGGTCTTTTCGGCGGCCTGTCGGAACGTCGGCACCTTGGCGCGGCGCTTCGCCGCCAACGGATCGATGCCCGCGCGCGCCGCCTTTCGGTTTTCGAATGCTTTCTCCCGGGCTTCCGCCAAGCTGATCAGCGGCCAGCCGCCAAGGCCCAGGTCGCACCGCCTGCCGTCGATGGTGAGTCTTTGAACCCAGCTCTTGGACCCGCCTGGCGCGACGGCCAGATAGAGGGTCCCACCGTCACCATGCAGGCCCGGTTGGGTACTTTTCTTGACCTTGGCGGCCGATAATCTGTTCACTTTCCCCACGCTTTCCCCAACGTTCTATCAGGGAATTTATGGGAATCGAACGGAACCAGCAAGCGCTAAAAGGCCGGGAGATCTTAGAAAATCATGGTTTTTTGGAACGTCAGTGGAATAGGCGGGAACGGGGAGTGGTGCCCCTGGCCGGACTCGAACCAGCACGGGCCGAAGCCCAACAGATTTTGAATCTGTCGTGTCTACCAATTTCACCACAGGGGCACTTGGGAAAAAATTTGAGGCTATGCGCCTAGAGTTGCCGGGCATCATAGCCGGGCCATACGCCCGGTCAATAATTGTCCTCCCGATTGGACCTAGCCAACAGGGCGCAATGACCCCATGTGAGTGAGCGAGCCCGCACCCTCGCAGCCAACCCCCGCCACTGTGGCGGCTTCGACCAATCCGTGATATTCCGCCAGCCCCATGGAACACCGCGCCACCACCGAAACGCTCGCCATCTCCACCCGCAATCTGGTCAAGCATTTTGGCGAGGTCCGGGCCGTGGACGGCATCGATCTGGCGGTCCCGCGGGGCATGATCTTTGGCATTCTGGGCCCTAACGGCGCCGGTAAGACCACGCTGTTGCGCATACTGGCGACGCTCACCAAACCCGACGCGGGATCGGCCCAAGTCATGGGTCACGATGTGGTCACCGCGCCCCGGGAAGTTCAGTCCACCATTGCGCTGACCGGACAATTCGCATCGCTGGACGAAGACCTGACCGGCCGGGAAAATCTGGCCCTGCTGGCGCGGCTGTGGGGGTACCGGGGCCGCGAGGTCCGCGCTCGCGCCGATGGCCTGCTTGCAGCCTTCGACCTGGAAGACGCCGCCAACCGCCAGGTCAATGATTTCTCCGGCGGCATGCGCCGGCGCCTGGACATCGCGGCGTCCCTGGTCGTCACCCCGGAGGTGCTGTTCCTGGATGAGCCCACCACCGGCCTCGACCCTAACGGGCGCCAGGACGTGTGGCGGATGATCCGGGCCCTGGCCGCCCAGGGTGTGACGGTGCTGTTGACCACCCAGTATCTGGAGGAAGCTGACCAATTGGCGGCACGCATTGCGGTCATCGATCGCGGAAAGAAAATCGCCGAGGGCTCCAGCTGAAAGCGGCGGTTGGTTCCGGTGTTTTGCATGTGTCGTGAGCCGATCGCGCGCAAGCCGATCACGCCGCTGATTTGATCGAACAGAGCGTTGGCTCCGCCCCCAGCCGCCAGTCCGACGGCGCCGCCCTGTCGGTTCAGGTAAAGACCCCGGGGGCGGCCAATAAAGCCCTGGCTCTGCTCAGCGACTCCGGCATTGAGATCACCGATTTTTCCATGGGTGCCCCAAGCCTCGAAGAAGTATTCTTCGCGCTCACGAAAGCAGCGGAACAGCCCGCCACCGGAGAGCCCACGTGACCACAGAAACCGCTTCTACTCTGTTCGCACCGGCCCGGCCCAAACCGGCCTCGGCGCTGACCCACGCCCTGGTGTTTGGCTGGCGCGCGGTGCTGAAATTCAAGCATGTGCCCGAGCAACTGTTCGATCTGGTCATGACACCCATCATGTTCACGCTGCTGTTCACGTTTGTCTTCGGCGGCGCTTTGGCCGGGTCCACCGGCGATTATGTGCAATACCTGCTGCCAGGGATCTTGGTCCAGACAGTGGTCTTCAACGCCATGTATTCCGGCATGGGGCTCAGCACGGATCTCAGCAAGGGCCTGTTCGACCGCTTCCGTTCGTTGCCGATTTGGTCGCTCTCACCCTTTGCCGGGCTGATGGTCGGTGACGTTCTGCGGCATCTCATCGCCGGGTTGATCATCTTGATCATCGGTATGCTGTTGGGCTACCGGCCCGAAGCGGGATTAATCGGCGTGGGCGGCGCCTTCGCCCTGTTGATCGCCGTCGGCTTTGGCTTTGGCTGGGTGTTCCTGGTGTTGGGGCTGATTATGCGCACCCCCAGCACGGTGATGACATTGGGGTTCACCGGGATCATGCCGCTGGTGTTCGCCTCCAACATCATGGTCGAACCACGGACCATGCCGGACTGGCTGCGCGCGTTCGTCGACGTCAACCCGGTGTCGCTGATGACCACAGCCATGCGCGGACTGATGGGTGGCGGCGTGACGTGGACCGAAATCGGCTTGGCGTTGTTGGGCCCGGCGATCCTGACCGTGACCCTGGCGCCGCTGACCTTGTGGCTGTACCGGCGGCGCTAAGCCCGGATCTCGAACGCCCATGCTGCGCCGCTTATTTGCCTGGACCATGGGGCTGGCCGCCCACCCGCGTGCGCGCTGGGCATTGGCCATCGTCTCGTTCGCCGAAAGCTCGTTCTTTCCCGTGCCCCCCGACGTGCTGTTGGTGCCCATGGTGTTAGCCGACCGCGCCCGGGCCTGGATGCTGGCCGCCATCTGCACGGCTGCCTCGGTGGCGGGCGGGCTGGCGGGCTACGCCATCGGTGTGTTGGCGTTCGAGGCCGTGGGCCAGCCGATTTTGGAATTCTATGGGATGATCGAGACCTACGAGGAGTTCAGTGCGACATTCAATGAATGGGGTTGGTTCATCATTTTCGCCGCGGGCTTAACCCCGTTGCCGTACAAAGTGTTCACCATCACCAGCGGCGTCACCGGGCTGGCATTGCCGGTGTTCATTGCGGGCTCGGTCATTTCCCGGGGTATCCGTTTTTTTGCGGAGGCCGCGTTGCTGCGGATATTCGGCGAGCCCATCCGCGACTTCATCGAACGCTACATGGGGGCAGTAACCATCGTCTTCGTGGTGGTGCTGCTGGGCGGCTTCGCCTTGGTGCGATTCGTGCTGTAGGTTGGCCCCCATGACCAAGAGCCCTCCCCCACCGCTGCCCGGTGATCTGACCCCGCGCCAAGCCTTAGAGCGCGCGATCCGCGTCGACCATGCCGGTGAATTCGGCGCGGTGCGCATCTACGCCGGGCAATTGGCGCTGATGAGACACGGCCCGGCCAAGGACAAGGTCCGCAAGATGGCCGAACAAGAAGCCCACCATCTGGAAACTTTCGAGAAGCTGATTGCCGAGCGCAGGGTGCGGCCCACTGGCCTCACCTCGGTTTGGCATGTGGCCGGCTGGGCTTTGGGAGCGGCGACGGCGGCGATGGGCGCAAAGGCTGCCATGGCATGCACGGTGGCGGTCGAAGCCGTCATCGACGAACACTACCGGGGCCAGACCCGCCAACTGGCAAAAGCCGAGCCTGCCCTGTGCGAGATCATCGAAGAATTCCGCGCCGAGGAGTTGGAGCACAAACAGATGGCGCTGGACGAAGGCGCCGAGGAAGCCCCGGGTTATTTGTTGATGCGCTTCGGCATCGGCGCTGGCTCACGAATGGCGATCTGGCTGTCCGAGAGATTCTAGAGCAGATCGTGGCCGGCCTTTTGGCCACGTAAATCTGATCGTCATCGAAAGAAGACTCGAGGTTTAAGGCTCCAGTTCGGAGTCCCAGTACAAATAGTCGCGCCAGCTTTCGTGCAGGTGGTTTGGCGGAAAGCCGCGGCCGTTGCGTTGCAGCTGGCGGACCGTGGGCTCGTAGGGCCGGATTTGCGGGTGCATGGCGGCTTCGTTTTCCAGCCGTCCGCCCTTTCGCAGATTGCACGAGGCGCATGCGGTGACCACGTTGTCCCACACGGTGCGGCCACCCCGGGATCGCGGGACCAGATGATCGAAGGTGAGCTCCGATTGGCTGCCGCAATACTGGCAAACGAAAAAGTCGCGCAGGAAGACGTTGAATCGCGTGAAAGCCGGGCGGCGGCTTGGCTGGATATATTTTTTCAGGGCCACCACGCTAGGCAGGCGCATGGAAAAGCTTGGGGACCGCACCCGGCTTTCGTATTCCGAGACGATGTTGACACGCTCCATGAACACGGCCTTGACCGCATCCTGCCAGCGCCACACCGACAGCGGAAAATAACTCAGTGGCTGGTAGTCGGCGTTCAGTACCAACGCCGGGCGATTCTCCGGTCTCATACCGCTCCCTCCGAGCTTGGCTGCTCGTTGGGGCGCATTGTGGCGACGAGGCCGCGGTTTGGCTAGCCCCCGAGCGGGACCGGCGACGCGAATTTGGGCCGATCATCGCCAAACGCAGTGGCCAAGAATTCGCCGCCCATCGCTAAGCCATCGCCATCGATACCGTGGCCTAAGCCCCGCGCCACATGCCAGCGCACCGGGCCAGTCAACCGCGCCAACGTTTCGAACATGGCGGCGATCGGAACCACTTGATCCGCGTCACCGTGACACAGCAAAACGGGCGGCGGCATGGCACTGTTGGCACGGGGTGTGGGGGCCTCCAATGTTGTGCCAGAGTATCCGACGATACCGGCGCAATTCCGTCGCAAACCCGCATCCAGAGCCATTCTCGCGCCCTGGCTGAAGCCCACCAGCGCCACCGAAATTTCCGATAATGCAGCGCCCGAGCATTCGTCGCTGATGAACCCGTCTAGGCCATCCAACGCCGCGGCAATGTCCGGGTTTTGCCCTGGATTTCCTGATGAGGGGATCGGGTACCACTGGCGGCCCGCGGGCGCTTGGGCGCAGGGATGTGGTGCGTGGGGAGCCACAAACGCGGCGTTTGGAAGCACACGCGCCCAATTCTGTGCCAAGCCGATCAGGTCGTTGCCGTCGGCGCCATAGCCGTGGAGGAAAATCACCAGCTGCTTGGCCGTGCCGGACGCCGGCCCAACTCTTGGCCCGTCCAGCTTGGCGGTCATGGTTTGGCTTCCACCGGCTCCAACCGGCGCAACATGTAACTTAGCCACGCCGCCGCCGCGAACCCGGCGATCACCCACACCATGGGCACCTGCGTGCCGTCGGCCACCATGGGGGCAACAAACGTGGCCACCGCGGCCAATCCCATTTGCAGGAACCCGATCAACGCCGACCCTGTGCCGGCGATTTCCGGGTGGACGCTGATGGCTCCGGCGAAGCCGTTCGGCACCACCAATCCCATGCCGAACATCATCAGCGTCAGCGGCCCGATGATCGCCCACGCCGACATGGGCGCGGCGTAAGCCAGGCCCACCAACAGCGCTCCCGCCGCCACCACCGGCACCAGCCCCAACCGGATCATGGGGTCGATGCCGATCTTTAGCGTCAATTTCGAGGTCACATAGGTGCCCGCCGCGAAGCCGCCGACAGTGACGGCGGAAAACCACGCGTACCCCGTGGGCGAAAAACCCATCAGATTGATGAACAAGAACGGCCCCTCGGCCAAGAAGGCGAACATGGCCCCGAACACAAAACCGGTCACCAGGGCATAGGCCAAAAACGCGGGCGACGTCAGCAACACCACATAGTTCGCGGCCAGCGCCCGCACCCCGGCGCCGGTTTGGGGGGTTTTGTTGGTCTCCTCCAGGTGGCCCCAGGCCATGTAGGCGATGAAGATTCCGAACGCCACCAACAGGCCGAAATTCGCCCGCCAGCCCACGGCCTCGTGCACCGCCGCGCCGATCACCGGGGCCAGTGCCGGAGAAATCGCCAGGGCCAGCCCCACCCAGGCCATGACCTGGGCGGCGCGGCTGCGGTCAAAGCGGTCGCGGATGATCGCCCGGCCGATCACCGGCCCGGCCATGGCGCCGATCGACTGCACGAGCCGGGCGCCGATCAAGGCCTCGATAGTGGGGGCCAGCATGGCGGCGGCGCTGGCGGCGATATAGATGGCCAAGCCCACCAGCAGCACCGGCTTGCGGCCAAAGCGGTCCGACAAAGGCCCGACGATCAATTGCGAGACCGCCGCCCCCAGCATGTAGACGGTCACGGTCAACTGCACCACCGAGGGCTCGGTGGCGAAGATCTCGGCCAGGGCCGGCATGGACGGCAGGTAGATGCTAATGGAGATTTGCGCCACGGCCACCAACACGGTGACGAACGCGACGATCTGTCCGTCGGAAAGCTTCATTGGGCGGTGGGTTTCTGGTTGTTTGGTCAGGCTTCGGTTGTGAAAGCCATATACGGCGAACACCCCCTAGAGGCAAGGCACGGTTAGGTGGAACCCTCCCCAGACTCCGCCGTCATGGCCGGACAAAGGGCAGATCGCGCCTAGTTTAGGCGCGTGAATCTGATCGCACGAACAAGAGCAGATCGTGGGAGACACGTTCGACTCGTGAATCTGATCGGTACAAGTTTTTGTCGTATGCCTTTTCACAATGAACAGCGGATTGGTGGGGAAAAAGGCGTGGACCCCCGGATCAAGTCCGGGGGTGACGAGAAGATAATGGGTATGCACCCCCTCCCCCTAACCTGGGGAGGGAAAGTTGGTTGCTTTGGGAGTTCTTTTCGACCGCGAAGGCGATACGATCATACGGCGACGGGCGTATTCTGGATTTCGAACTCGAAAACATCCGCAGTCTGATTTCCCAGGCCACCGACGCTGGAGACAAACACATCAAAACGCTAAACGACATGATTCTCGGCTGACGCAGAGTGCGGATCCTTTTTGCAACTCTGATTCTCGCGTCATTGGGCGTGCCCCCCGCGCTCGCTACTCCGGCGGAGCCGCGGCCGCCGCCGGTCGAGGCAGTGGGGCCGCCACCGCCGGTCGAGGCGGTCGAGCCGCCGGCGGCCGAGGAACCGGCCCCCGATCCGGAACCGAGCCCGCCACCGACGTTGGTTGGCCGAGCCCTGGTGTTGGACGGCGCCACAATTGTGCTGCTGGGCGCAGGGCCAGAAGGTGGCGACCGAACCGTGCGTCTCTTTGGCGTTGATGCCCAGGAAATGGACATGCCGGAGGGCCCCCACACGCGGGCCGCCCTGGACGAATTGATCGGCGGGGACGATGTGGCGTGCGATGAACGCGACATCGACCGATTTGGCCGATCGGTAGCCACGTGCTTCGTCGGCAATGTCGATGTCGGCGAGGCGCTTATTCGCCAGGGCCGCGCCCTGGTCGATCGCGTCTTCATGCTTGGCTCCGATCTCGAGGCCGCCTACAACGCCGCCGAACTCTCCGCCCGCCGTGACCAACTTGGCGTTTGGGCCCTGCCGGGGGCGGAAACCACCGAGCCATGGCCGCCAATTTGGGTGCTTCTGGTCCAGGCGATCGGCCCCATAATTGCCGCCTTTGTGGCCTTTTTGCTCGGCGCTTATGTCAACCACCGTTGGGCGGTGAACCGCCAAATCCGGCAACATAGACTTAATATTGACCTTCAAAATCGGGATGACATAGCCGCCACCATCCGCCAATCCAACCAACCGCGAGGCCCCTAACCCATTCACACCACGTCAATCCCAAGGCCGAACCGCCTGCCCCCCAAATCCCCCTGGGGCCATCGGGCCCGCCGGAGTACCATCGGCGGCCAATTTTCTCGCCCCTTTGCGAGTCCGCCGTCCGATGAAAACCGTCCTTGGGTATCTTGTTGTGATTGCCCTGGTCACCACTTTGTTGGTGCTGATTTCTGGGGTGCTGACCATGCTGCGGGGTCGTGAATTCAACGACAAATACTCCAACACTTTGATGCGGGCCCGGGTTGGCTCCCAGGCCGTGACGATCCTGTTGATGCTCGCGTATTTCTTTACCGACTAGTCCTGCGGACGGCGGAATTAGGGCGCGTGAATCTGGTAGTGCGGATCGTGTCGCATCTTGCGACACGTGAATCTGAACGGGAATAGAGTGCAGATCGTGTCGCAACTTTGCGGCACGTGAATCTGAACGAAAGAAAAAAGCAAAGTGCAGATCGTGTCGCAAATTTGCGGCACGTGAATCTGAACGGGGAACGTAAAAAAGCATGGTTCGCCTCAATAAGATCTACACAAAGGCTGGCGACGGCGGCGAGACATCGCTCAGCGACGGCACCCGGGTGCCCAAGCACGATCTGCGCGTGGCTTCATACGGGGCTGTGGATGAAGCCAATGCCGCTGTTGGTCTGGCCCGCCAACACACCGGCGGCTTGCCGGAATACGACGCCATGTTGGGGCGCATCCAGGACGACCTGTTCGATTTAGGCGCCGATCTGGCAAGGCCGGGGACCGATTTTGGGTCCACCGAAGCGCTGCGCGTGACCATGGCTCAAGTCGAGCGTTTGGAAACTGAAATCGATGCCATGAACGCCGATTTGGAGCCGCTTGAATCCTTCACCCTGCCCGGGGGCGAGCCAGCGGCGGCACATCTTCACCAAGCCAGAACCGTTTCGCGGCGGGCGGAGCGCGCGATGACCGAATTGGCGGAATACGAGCCGGTGAACCCGACGGCGGCCCAATACATCAATCGGGTTTCCGACCATTTCTTTGTCATGAGCCGGGCCATCAATGCCCCCGGCAAACGCGACGTTCTGTGGCGCCCCGGGGCTAACCGCTAGGGCCCGCCTCGGGTTCACAGGTGCACTTATTCAATGTGGACCAGAGCGCTCCACCTACCGCAAAGATAATGATCGCGAACCCTTAGGGTTCGCGATAAGCAAAAGGCAAGCCAGCGCGCCTGAGCGCAATCACATCGCGTTCCAGACTCAGCGGGTTCAGATAAATCGATTCCCGGCTTTCGGTGGCGACCGTGTAGTCGGGGACCAGCCGCAAAAGCTCCGCCATGTGGAGCCGGGCGGCTTCGACATTTTCCGCCAGCACGTATGAGAGCGCCAATTCCCGGTGCAGCACCGCGGCGGCCGGCGCGCGCTCCAATGCCGCCAGCAAAACCGCGACGGCTTCTTCGTAACGGCCGGTGAGCTGATAGTTTTGGGCCAGGACATGCTGATAGGTCCACGGGTAGTTGGGGTTGATGCGCATGGCCCGCTCGATCATCTCCAGGCCTTCCTGGGAAGTACGGATGCCAAAGGTGTACAGGCGCGACAGATGCGCCAAGTTGTCCGGGTCATTGGGGGCCAGGGCCACCGCGCGCTGGGCGAAATCCAATGCCAGATAGCGTGGCGAAATCGCCTCCACACCGCCCCGGAACATGGTGCCGCGCAGCATTTCGAGGCGGCTTTGCAGGGCCAGGCCGCGGGGATCGTCAGGCGCCTGCTGCATGGCCGCGCGGATGACATCCTACAATTCCGGCAAGACATCGCCGGTCAAATCGCCGTCCAA
>JAKZSO010000034.1:0-4083 GCA_047517625.1 Alphaproteobacteria bacterium | reverse complement strand
AAAGCCGTATGACCCGGCCAGGTCCACGACACATGTGATGATGGCAATGGTGCCAACCTCGTCCGGGGTCAGCGCCTTTAATTCCTCCGGCAAGAAATCGTGGGTCGCGTCAATCTGGCGGGCATCGGCGTCAAGGACTAGAACCTTGCCAACAAGGCGGTATTCGGCTTCGGTGAACTGCTCCGGGTCTTGGTCAAAATAGGCTTCGATAGGCACGTCGAAATCCGATCCGAATTCCGGGTCGCCACAGGCGGCAAGGCCCAATGGCGCGAGAAGGAAAAGTGCGCGGGCGATTTTCATGTTTCCGATTTTAATGGGCGGACTATTATTTCGCCATGGCTGACCGAATTACATCCAAGCGGCTGGTTTTACGGCTCCTGACCGAGCACGATTTTGAGCCGGTCGTGGCGATGCTTTCCGAACCCGGGGTGACGCCGTGGTGGCGGCGCTTCGATGCGCCGCGTATTCGCACGGAATTGTTCACGCCCCAAAAAGACGTTTTGGTCTGGGGCATCGAAACCGCGGGCGAGTTGATCGGCGCGGTGACTGCCCACGAAGAAAATGACCCGGACTACCCAAGCGCGGGGATCGATATTTTCATCGGCGAGGCTTGGTGGGGCCGGGGCTTCGGCACAGAGACCATCAATGTGGTGTGCGATTATTTGGCCACCAAGCGCGGCCACCACCGCATTACCATCGACCCTGCCGTCACCAATACCCGAGCGATCAGTTGCTACAAAAGCGCTGGATTTCGCACCATCGGCGCGATGCATTCGTACGAACGCGGCCCGATGGGGTGTTCCGCGACAGCCTGTTCATGGAGCGCGTGACGAACCCGGAAGGGCAAAAAATTGGCTGAGCCGTGCAGCCAATGCGCTGCGGAAATCCGCGATCCTTACAAAACCTGCAAGGAAATGTTCGAGGCGATCCTGGTGAAGGATTACTCCGAGCTCGGTTACGCCGCGGTGCATCAGCTGGTGGTGGATTGTTATGTATTGTAGCACCCTGCTGGCCACAGCCCCCGATCAAACGCCTATCACATGATGAATTTGTGCGGGATTTTGGAGCACGGCCGCAGCCCCGGCGCCGGCACCAAAGACGGAGTCAAGGGCAAAGACCAAGAAGCCAAGTACCGGGCCTTCCCGGACCTAAGAGCCCCCGCCGACCAGGGCTCCCTGACCGTGCTGGATGTTGTTGGTGCCTCCGATCTGAACGAACACAAAGCGCTGGTGCAGAAATGGGCGGAATCCGTGTGGCAGGCCTGGGCGGTTCACCACGACTGGGCTCGACAAGCCGCGCGCGAGCGCGAGGGGCCCTAGCGACCTATTCTTCCGGCATCCCGAGGCGGCGCCATGTCTCTAATCGGGCGTCGATGTAATGTTTGTCCACATATTTTGGGCGCAAACTTCCCCGCCGAGATTCGATTGTCGAAATTGATGGGATCAACTCAATCATTTGGCTGATTAGGGCCCGAGCGTCTTCTTCGCGCCCAAGCCCGTTGTACGCCACCGCCAAAATAATTCGCGACCACCATTGGTTCGAAATGGAAAGACCCGTACGTTCCAATGCGGCTTCGGCCAACACAGCCCCTTCTTCGAAATCGCCGACATAGTTGAGCGCATCGGCCAAGAAAAGCGGCACCCAAACGGGCGCCTCGGGGCTTAATCTCTTTGCCAATCTCAGGGCTCTGACGGCTTCTTCTGGCCGTCCAGCGAAATGTAACGCGCGGGCAAAGTTGGCTTGGGTGGTGTAGTCGTTGGGGTTCAGGTCGACGGCCATTTGACCAAATTCCAAGGCTAACGCGTTCTCACCCACGGTCGCGTAATAGAAGGCCATCTGCCCGACCAGACCCGCATGGTCGGGATCAATTTCGAAAGCTCGCTCGAAAATCTCCCGGCCTTTTCTGATTGATTCCTCAACATTTGTCCTGATGGTGATGTCGATCGAGTACGTGGCCCCTAACCCAGCCAGCGCGGTTACAAAGTCAGGATCGATGGAAAGAGCTTTGCTATACAATTCTCTCGCAAATTCAACCGATTCTGCATCCAGTCTTAGCGCTGCAACTTGCGCCTGCTTCCACAGAAGCCAAGCCTCCAAGCTCTCAGTATCTCGCCTCGATATTCTGCCTTTCTCCCCCTGAAGAATTTCTGCGCTGATATTGGAGACGATGTTGAGAGTGATGTCGTCCTTGACCGCGAATAAGTCAGTCAGGTCACGGTCAAATCGGTCGGCCCAAACGTGCTGGCCGCCGATGGCGTCGATCAATTGGGCGCTCACCCTGATGCGGTCGCCATCACGCTGGATGCTGCCTTCTAACACGTACCGAATACCTAGATCCTCGGCGATCCGGGCCCCCACGTTTTTTTGGGAGCAGTGATGCGGGCGCACCCCCTCCCTCTTTCTTTCTCACCCGTTCGGATTCACGCGCCCTCAGAAGGCGCGATCAGATTCACGTGGTCGAAAATTCGACCACGATCTGCTCTTTCTCTCTCACCCTACCCAAGAAACAGTCACCCCCACCCTAGCCCTCCCCCGCAAGCGAGGGAGGGGACATTCAGCGCCGGCTTGGATTTCTTCACCTCCCCCGCTGGCGGCGGAGGATTGAGGAGGGGGTGAGCGCTACCCCAATCGTGCGAGGGCTTGGGCGAGGTGTTCCAGGGTGGCTTGGGCGGCGGCCTTGCGTTCGTGCTGGGTGGCGACCACGTGGTCCGGGGCTTTGTCGACGAAGGCCTTGTTGGCCAGCTTCTTTTCGATGGCCTTAATTTCGCCCGCAACTTTATCCCGTTCGCGCTCGAGCCGCGCTCGTTCCTGGGCGATGTCGATAACCCCAGCCAGAGGCAGCACGATGGTTGCCTCGCCGTGGACGATCTGGGCCGAGCCTTCCGGGACTTCCGCCGCGGCGTCCGACGTGGCCACGGAATCAAGCCGCGCCAAGCGCATGATTTCGCCCCGGTGGTTTTCAAGCCTACGCGCAGAATCAGCGGACGGCCCGCGCAAGATCATCGGAATTTCCGCCCCCGCCGGCACATGCATCTCAGCGCGCACCGCCCGAATCTGCCCGATCAAAAAAATGGTCCAGTCCATGTCTCTTGCGACCTGATCATCAATCACAACGCCGTCCAGCTCCGGCCATTTGGAAACGATGAGCATGTCGGCATTGGCGGTCGAGATGCGGCTCCAGATTTCTTCAGTCAAGAACGGCATGAACGGGTGCATCAGATGCAGGATCTGGCTCAAGCCCCAGGCGGCGGTTGCCCGGGTCTCATTTTTCTCAGGGCCATCGTCCCCCATTAGGACCGGCTTGATGAATTCCAAATACCAGTCGCAATAGGTGCCCCAGGCGAACCGGTACAGCGCCCCGGCGGCGTCGTTGAATTTATAGGCGTCGATTGCTGTGGCCACGGCGGTGGCGGTCTTGGCCACTTCCCCCGCGATCCAGCGGTTGACGGTGGAGGAAACGGCGGTCGGTTCAAATCCTGGGTCCAACCCGCAATCGTTCATCTCGCAAAACCGCGCGGCGTTCCACAGTTTGGTGGCGAAGTTGCGGTACCCCTCGACCCGGTTAGTGGACATTTTGATGTCGCGCCCTTGAGCGGCCATGGCGGCCAAGGTGAAGCGCAGGGCATCGGCGCCGTATTCGTCCACCAGTTCCAAGGGATCCATGACGTTTCCCTTGGATTTGGACATTTTCTGGCCCTTTTCGTCCCGGACCAAGGCGTGGATGTAGACGGTGTGGAACGGTACGTCGTCCATGAAATGCAAGCCCATCATGATCATCCGCGCGACCCAGAAAAAGATGATGTCAAAGCCGGTGACCAGGGCGTCCGTGGGGTAATAGCGCGCGACTTCCGGCGTGTCGTCGGGCCAGCCCAATGTCGAGAACGGCCACAACGCGCTGGAAAACCACGTATCTAAAACATCTGGGTCCCGGCGCAGTTCGGTGGCCTCGCCGTAATGGTTTTGGGCGTGAGCCTTGGCCAGGTCTTGGGTCATCTCCACGAAAATTTTGCCGTCGGGGCCATACCACGCGGGGATCTGATGACCCCACCAGATTTGCCGGGAAATGCACCATGGTTGGATGTT
>JAKZSO010000033.1:0-4834 GCA_047517625.1 Alphaproteobacteria bacterium | reverse complement strand
GCGAATGCGGGAATGGGAGATCGGCGCGGTCGAGAACATCCATGGCGCGCTCCCCTATATCCGGTTTGCGCCCATTCTAGCCCTAGTGGGTGTGGGTGTAAACCGGATAGGCAAGGGTTGTTCACGAGGCCCGCACCGATATCCCGTCGGCACTGCCCTCTGATCTAGTTTGGTACCATTGGAAGCGCAGCCGCGTCAGCCGCATGCTTGGGTCCGGCGAACCGCCGCCGATCAAGGCCGCGATCAAGACCCTAATGTCCGCGGCTTTGCCGGGCACCAAATCCAAACCCGTGGCGCTGTTTCCTTGTCTGAAACTGGCAATTAAGGCCAGCAACTAGCTCAAAAACTCGGGATCAGATTCACGCGGCCCCATGTTGCGGAGCAACAATTCAATCAGCCCGGGCCACGACCTGCTCTCGCTAGACCGAAAAGTAGCTGGCCTGGGGATGGACCAGGACAAGGGCGGACGTGGATTGCTCCGGGTGCAGTTGGTCTTCGTCGGCCATGCGCACACCGATCGCCTCGGCCCCCAGTAGCTCTAGCAAAGCCCGTTGATCGCCCAGATTGGGGCAAGCTGGATAGCCAAACGAATATCGTGCGCCGCGGTATTGCTGTTTCAGAAGCTTGGAAGCCTCCCGGACATCTTCAGAACCGAACCCCAAGTCCGCGCGAATGCGCTTATGGACGTATTCGGCCAGAGCTTCGGTCATTTCGATGCCGAAACCATGCAAGTACAGATAATCCTGATACTTGTCAGCCTCGAAAATCTCCCGCGCCGCCTCCGATACGCGCTGACCCATGGTTACCACCTGCAGGCCGACGACGCTGCGCTGATCAGCGTCGACCTCGGCGACGAAATCGGCGATGCACAGGCCGTCCTTTTTGTCTTGTCGGGGCAGAGAAAAACGCGCGGCCTCGGTCAACCCATCCTCGCCAAAGAGAATGAGGTCATTGCCTTGGGCGGCGGCCTGCCAGTAGCCATAAGACGCTGCGGGATGCAGGATTTTCTCAGCAATGGTTTGCTCAGCAATCCGGTTGACGATCGGGCGCAACTCTTCAGCTGCCCAGGCGTCGAATTCCTTGCGGCTGCGGCCCTGCTTTTTGTAGCCCCATTGGAATTGGAACAGCATGGTCTCGTTCAGATACGGCATCAGGGATTTGACATTGATGCCGCTGACCTGCCGCGCCCCCCAAAACGGTGGCTCGGGGATCTCGACGTCGCGGTTCAAATCGTTGCGGCGAAGTTTGGCTTCGGCCACATCCACCGGGCGCTGTTCCCCCCGGGGCGCGCCGAGGCGGCGTTTAGACTTGGGTTTGTTCGCGGCCTTTTCCTTCAACTCGCCTAGCAGGTCGTCGAAGGTGCCCTCGGCCACATGGTTCATCAGGCCTAGTCCGCTGAACGCGTCCCGGGCATAGGCCACCCTCCCGGCCCCATATGCAGCGACGCAGTCCTCTTCCACATAGGCCCTGGTCAATGCGGCGCCGCCCAAAAATACCGGAATTTCGATGCCTTCCCGGGTCATTTCCTCCAGGTTTTCGCGCATCACCACGGTGGATTTCACCAGTAGCCCGGACATGCCGACCGCATCGGCGTTGGCCTTTCGGGCGGCGTCCATGATCGCCGCCACGGGTTGCTTTATCCCCAGGTTCACTACTTTGTAGCCATTGTTGGTGAGGATAATGTCGACCAAGTTCTTGCCGATGTCGTGGACATCGCCGCGCACCGTGGCCAGCACAATGGTGCCCTGGTCGGTGCCTTCTTCCTTGTCCATATGGGGCTCCAAATGGGCCACCGCGGCCTTCATGGTTTGAGCCGACTGCAGGACAAAGGGCAGCTGCATCTGGCCGGACCCGAACAGTTCACCCACCACCTTCATGCCGTCCAGGAGAAAGGTGTTGATGATGTCCAACGGCGGATGCTTTTGCATGGCCTCATCAAGGTCCGCGTCAAGGCCCTTGCGGTCGCCCTCGACGATCCGCAGTTTCAGCCGATCCTCGACTTTCCTTGGGCGCTCCTGGACCTGCGCTTTTTTTTCTTTGCGATCCTCGAACAAAGCCATGAAGGCATGCAGCGGGTCATACCCTTCCTTGCGCCGGTCAAAGATCAAATCCTCGGCCACCTTCACCTCTTTTTTCGGGATTTTGTGCAGCGGCATTATTCCGGTCACATGAACAATGGCCCCGGTCAGACCTCGTTTCAGGGCATGGTCCAGGTACACGGAATTCAACACATGGCGCGCCGGCGGATTGAGGCCGAAAGAAATATTGGAAAGGCCAAGGATGATCTGGCATTCAGGCAGTTCCGTCGAGATGCGCTCGATGGCGTCCAGGGTTTCCAGGCCGAGTTTGCGGTCATCCTCGTTGCCGGTGCAGATGGTAAACGTCAGTGGGTCGAACATCAGATCGGCGGGGCTTAGGCTGTGTTTCTGGGTCGCGAATTCGAACAAGCGCTTGGCCACCGCGACCTTTTGATCGGCGTCCTTGGCCATGCCGGCTTCGTCGATCGTCAGAGCAATCACCGCCGCGCCGAACTGCTCGGCTAGCCCCAAGCGTTTGTGGGCCGGGTCCTCGCCGTCTTCAAAATTGATCGAATTAATCACCGCCTTGCCCGCATACAGGCCCAGCGCGCTCTTCAGCACCGGAAATTCCGTCGAATCAATCACCACGGGCGCGGTCACGGCGCCGCGCATGCGGGTCAGCACTTCGGTCATATCCGCCACCTCGTCCCGGCCAACAAACGCCGTGCACAAATCGAGGGCATGGGAGCCAACTTTTTCCTGGGCCTTGGCGACAGCAATGCAGCCGTCCCAATCTTTCGCCTCTTGAAGTGCGCGGAACTTTCGCGATCCGTTAGCGTTGCATCTCTCGCCGATGGACAGATAGGCGTTTTCTTGCCGGTACTCGACCTGGGAATACAGCGACGCCAAACTGGGAACCCAGTGATGTTCCCGGCGTACCGGCACCGGCCGCAAATTGCCGTTGGCATGGCTGCGCAACATGGCGTCCAGGGATTCGATGTGCGGCCCAGTGGTGCCGCAACAGCCGCCGATCATCGAAACGCCGTCTTCAAATGCAAAGCGTTCCAGCCACCGGGTAATTTCCTCCGGCCCCAAGGGATACTTGGTTTGGCCGTCCACCAACTCCGGCAGTCCGGCATTGGGTTGGATCGAAATGAACTTGGGCCAATGATCAGTTAACCAGCGCACGTGTTCGGCCATTTCTTGGGGCCCGGTGGCGCAATTGAGGCCGAGAGAATCGACGTCCATGGCCTCGATGGCGGTGGCGGCCGCGGCAATGTCGGCCCCGACCAGAAGCGTGCCCGTGGTCTCCACTGTCGCCTGAACCAAGATCGGCGTGTCTGATTTCGCTTCGGCACGGGCCTGTTTGGCACCGTTGATCGCGGCTTTGATTTGCAAAGTGTCCTGGCAGGTCTCGATCAGGATGGCATCGACACCGCCATGGATAAGCCCGGCGGCCTGGATGGTCAGGGCCTCCTCCAGCTCCGGATAACCGATGTGGCCCAGACTGGGCAACCGGGTGCCAGGGCCGATGGAGCCGAGAACAAACCGGTCGCGGCCATCGCCGTCGAATTCCGCCACGGCTTCGCGGGCGAGTTCCGCCGCGCGCTGGTTTATCCAATGGGCCTCGTCGGCCAGGCCAAACTCCGCCAAAGTGACGGGAGAGCCGCCAAACGAATTGGTCTGGACCATGTCCGAGCCCGCCGCCAAATAGGTCATGTGAATCTCACGCACCAAGTCGGGGCGGCTTTTGTTGAGAATTTCGGTGCAGTTTTCCTGGCCCAGATAGTCCTTTTCCACATCCAAATTTCGGGCCTGAACCTGGGTGCCCATGGCCCCGTCACACAGCAAAACACGTTGCGACAACTGATCGAGAAAGTTACTCATTGGTGGAGGATTCCTGTTTCGTTGGCCGCCGGCCGGGTCCCCGGCGTTCGGGCGCGAGCCCAAGAAAATGGCAAATGGCGAACGTCAAGTCTGCCCGGTTCAGGGTATAGAAATGCAAGAATTCGACGCCGCGATCCCTGAGCCCCCGGCACTGGGCCGTGGCCTGTTCGATGGCGACTTGGCGGCGCCCGTCGGGATCGTCCTCCAGCCCGGCGAAGGCCTCGGCCATAGCTTGTGGAATGCTGGCGCCGCACTGATCGGCAAACTGCACCACCCTGGTGAAATTCGTGACCGGCATGATGCCGGGGACAATGGGGATATCGATCCCGGCGCCCGCCGCGCGGTCCACGAACCGTAAATATTTTTCGTTGTCGAAGAAAAATTGGGTGATGGCCCGGGTCGCCCCGGCATCGACCTTGCGCTTCAGCACGTCCAAATCGGCTTCGGCGCTGGCCGCTTCGGGGTGGACCTCGGGGTACGCGGCGACGCTGATTTCGAAATCCGCGATGTTTCGCAATCCGGCAACCAGATCGGCGCCATAGGCGTAGCCGTTTTCGTGGGCCTGATATTGCGACTGACCTTCCGGCGGGTCACCGCGCAAGGCCACCACATGGCGAATGCCGCTGTCCCAATAATCCTTGGCCACCTGGTCCACTTCCGCACGGGTGGCACCGACACACGTCAGGTGCGCGGCGGTGGCCAAATCGGTTTCGCTTTGAATGCGGCGCACGGTGTTGTGGGTGCGCTCCCGGGTCGTGCCGCCAGCGCCATAAGTTACCGAAACGAATTTCGGGGTCAAAAGCTCCAGCCGCTTGATGGACGACCACAGGGTCTGTTCCATTTTCTCCGTTTTGGGCGGAAAAAATTCCAAGGAAATCCAAGAGTCGTTTTCCGCCAGCGTCATCCCAATTGCTCCCCCTGTGTTGGGG
>JAKZSO010000032.1:0-12947 GCA_047517625.1 Alphaproteobacteria bacterium | reverse complement strand
GGGGCTCGCCCTACCTCAACCGGGCGTTCTTTAGCCTGTTGGGCGGCGCCATGGGCGACCAGGTGGTCCTGGTGATGGCCACCAAGGACGGCGCCCCGATCGCGGGGGCGCTCAATTTGGCCGGGCCCGACTGCCTGTATGGGCGCTATTGGGGATGCACCGACTATGTCCCTGCCCTGCATTTCGAGGTTTGCTATTACCGGGCCATCGACTTCGCCATCGAACATGGCCTGGCCAGGGTGGAAGCCGGCGCCCAAGGCCCCCACAAGATCTCGCGGGGCTACCTGCCGGTGCGCACCTATTCCGCCCACTGGATCGCCGACCCGGCCTTTCGCGACGGCGTCGCGGCATATCTGAACCAGGAACGGGACCAGGTGGACGAGGAAATCGGCGCCCTTGCCACACACACCCCGTTCCGCCAGGGCGACTAGGCCCGGCCGCGGCCGTTTGCTAGAGCATGATCAGATAATATGAAACCATTTGACCGAAATCATTTTGCACCGTGGCATCAATGCGAATCGCTGCTCCGCAGCACTGGCGCGCTTTTGATGGCGATGCAACAGGGAGGAAGCGCCAGTGCTGCGGAGCAGCGATTCAAAAAGCCGCCACGGTGCAAAAGAATCCGGCCTTCGGTGGGGCAAATCGGCTCCCCGGGTTCGTTACGACGCTCGACCGATGGCACCGCATCGCGCTTCGCGCCGCGCCTGCCCGGAAAAGCCGATTTGCCACCATCAAATTGACACCATATTGTCTGATCCTGCTCTAGAGTGCACTGCCGCGTCCCCTGACGGGCGACAGGCCGAAAAAAACCAGCCAAAACCAAGTCCTAGTGTGAGAGTTCATGGAACAGCTTTTAGCGGCGGCGACATCGATCCCAGGCATCGTGGCGCTGGCTCTGCTGGCTCTTAGCGTCGTTGCGGTGATCGCGATGCGCGGCCAAATGCGCGTCTTTATGGCGATCGCCGGTTTCGCCCTGGCGGCGATCCTCGGCGTCGTTGCCCTGGTCAACGCGGCGCCGCCCGGCGATGTGGGGTCGGAAGCGTTGGCCGGGCTGACCACGGACATCCCCGACACCGACCGCGAACTGGCCGAGGCGCTGATGGCGCGGGCCGAACAGGAACTGAACCTGGGTGACACCAGGGTCGCCCGTGAGAGCTATGAAAAGGCCAGATCCCAATACCGTCAGATGGGTGACATCTTGGGTGAGGCCTCGGTCGCCTTCGGCCTCGGCCTTCTGGAACATTTCACCGGCCAAAGCGAAAAAGCTCGGGCCAATTACTCCGAGGCCGCCTCGCTGTATCTGCAGGGCGGCAGCGCCCTCGGCCAAGCCCGGGTGTTTGTCGCCCTGGGTGACCTGGAAAAAGACACGTTCAATTGGGACGCCGCCCGGGACCATTACCGGAAGGCCCGGGTCCAATGGGCCAGAGCCCCAGGGCCGAAAAGCGACCCCCACGTGCTGTTGGGGTTGGAAGCCCTGGCGGCAATGCCCGACGGCGAGGACCACGCCCGGGAACAGTTGGAACAAGCGCAAAAACTGTATTTCCTGGTCGACGATGGCATTGGCAAGGGCGACATCGCCAGCATCCTCGGCGCGATGGAAGTCAATTTGGGTAATATTGATGCGGCCCGAACCAAGTACGCCGACGCCCGGGCCATCTACCAAGCCACCGAGGCCCGGGACAAAGAGGCCGAAGCGAATTTGTCCTTGGCCATGGTCGAGCTCCAGCGCAGTCATAATCTGGAAGTTGACGCGGCGTTGGGATTTGCCGCCCTTCTGTTCGATCAGGCCGGTGACCCCGCTGGCGGCCCCCGGGTCGCGATCGTCCGCGGCCATTTGCAGATGATGGTGGGCAAATTTGACGCCGCCCGGGTTTTGTTCGCCCAGGCCGCCGGTGACCTGCAAGCGTTGTCCCACAAACAGGAGCCCGACGCGCTGCTGGGGTTGGGCGATGCCCAGGCAATGCTGGGAAACCTTGAAGACGCCGCGGCCGCGTACCGCGCCGCCAACGATCTGTTCAGGCGCTTTCGCTTCGATGTGGGTGAAGCCCGGGCGCTGCTTGGCCTGGGACGCATGGCCATCGAATCCGGGGTGCCCCGGGCCGCGACCGAGCACCTGTTGCAGGCTGGACAAAGGTTCGCGGAGGCCGGTGAAACCGTGGCCGCTGCCCGGACTTTGGTTACCTTTGGCGGCGTCCTGGTGGAACTCAATGACGACCTCGGGGCGCTGCAAATGTTCCGCGAAGCCGCGCCAATGTTCGAGCGTGAAGCCGCCCCGGTCGGGCAAATAATTGCTGCCCTTGGCACCGGCGACGTCAGCCGTGGGATGGGCCGGAACCCGGACGCCGTGGAAGCCTATAACCGGGCGATCGCGTGGTTCGGTGCCTTGGAATTTCCGGTGACCGAGGCCAATCGGTTCCTAGGACTGCCAGCGATAGAAGCCATCGGCACTCGCCTGCTGGGGGACGACGCCGATCCCTATCAGATGGCCGTGGTCGCGGACCCCGATGCGCCTCCATTGGTGGATAACGACCTTATCGAAGCGGAAAATCTGGCGGCGTTTCCGAACCAGAACGCCCGGGGCCGGAACCTGATCGGCGACATTGCAACACGCATAGCCGTGGCAACGGAATTCATCAATTCTCTGAACTAGAACTGTTGCAAATGAACCCAACAGATCAGGCGTGACGACCGTCTTCTGGATTGCGGCGGTAACGCTTGTGGCGGCGGCGGGTGCGGCCTTCGCCGTGCTGCGGCGGTCTGCCCCGGCCCTGCGCTTTGGCGTGCCCGGCGCCCTGGCCGCGGCCGCGCTGTTGTTGGCCACGCTAAGTTTGGCGCCATCGACAATCCCCGGCGAGCCGACGGCGACTGACCCCGATGGCGCCGATCCGTTGGCGGGGTTGCGGGCAGCCCAGGCCGCCGAAGAGCAAGTCCAGGCCGCCGACCTGGTCGAACAGGGCGTGGCCGCCGCCAATTCCGGCCGCGATGAGGCCGCCCGGGAATTTTTTGCCGAAGCCATGGCGTTGTACCGCAACGCTGGTCAAAATCGCGGCATGGCCGAGGTCATGTTGCAGACCGGGATTCTGGACCAGATTGTCGGTCAGGGGGAGCAAGCGCGGGAGGTCTTCGCCCAAGCCAACGACCTCTTCGCCGCCGGCGATGATCCCATGGGCCAGGCCCGGGTCGCGCTGGCCCTGGGGGATTTGGAAAAGGCGCAATTCAATAACGAGGCGGCGTTGGCGGCCTTTTCCCAAGCCCAGACGATGTTTCATGACCAAGGCGAATGGAGCAGCGAGGCCGAGGCGCTGCTGGGCCGTGGACACGCGGAACGCCGCCTCCACCTGGTATTGGCGTCGCGCCGAAGCGTCGCCCGGGCCGCCGCCATCTATGACGTGCTGGAAGATACCAAAGGGCTCCGCAACGCGGCCCAGTCAGAGGAGGAACTGAAGACCTATCAGGACCGCAACGACCTGTTGGACGAAGAACTGGCGGTCGAATTGCTTAACACTCAAATGGCCGAGGACCCCACTTCGGAAGCCGACGTCATGGTGCGAATTGGCGATTTGCACGTCCGCGGCGGCCATTCGGAAACTGCCCGCAACGCCTATACATTCGCGGCCGCCCTTTGGGCCGGTGCGGAAGATGCCGCGGGTCAGGCCAGGGCTCTGGCGGCCCTTGGTGATCTGGAACGGGCCCTGGAACGGTTCGATGAGGCCGGGACGGCCTATGCCCAGGCCCTGGCTTTCTACCGCGAGGCCGACGACGATCTGAGCGCCGCCCGGGTGCTGGTCGGCCAGGCGGCCATGCAAGTGGAGCGCTATCTGGACAGCCAGCGCCTGTACGCCGAAGCCCGGGCCTTGCTTGAGGCAGCCGAGCAGCCCCTGGCCATCGGCGAAATTTTGTTGGGTTTAGGGCTCGTCGACCGCAGGCTTGGCCGGGTGGACGAAGCCCGGCGCGGGTTCGAGGCCGCGTTAACGATGTTTGGCGACCGCGGCGATGCGCTGGGCGCGGCGCGGGCGCTGTTGGCGCTGGGCGATCTTGCCCGGGATTTGAGAGACGCTGATACCGCGGTGGCCGCCTATGACCAGTCGTTGACGCTGTTCCACCAAGCCCTGTACCGCATCGGTGAAGCCTGGGTCCACATGGGCTTGGGCGAAACCCTGGCGCAGCGGCACCCCCGGGAAGCGTCGGTCAATTACCGCTTAGGCGCGGAAATTTTCCGCGATGTGGGGATGGAGGCCCGCATGACCGCGGCTTTCGAGGCCGCCGCCGCGCTGGATCGATAAGCGGCGACGCACCCCGGCCAACAGAAAATTCAGTCGACCAGACGTTTAATCGACAAGTACGGGGACCTTGTCGCCGCCGGAATCGCCGTCCGGGGATTTGCGCGAACCGCCCGGGCCACCCTTGCCCGGTTTGCGCTTTGGCGTGGCTGGCTCTTCTTTCAGGTCGAACGACAACTTGCCATCCACCAACGTAATCAGCACGTGACCGCCTTTGACCAGCTTGCCGAACAACAACTCGTCGGCCAGGGGCTTTTTCACGTGCTCCTGGATGAAGCGGCCCATGGGCCGGGCGCCGAAAATTTTGTCGAAGCCTTTTTCCGCGATCCAGCTCTGTGCGTCTTCGCTCAATTCGATGCTGACGTTGCGGTCTTCCAGCTGGGCTTCCAGCTGCAAGATGAACTTTTCGACCACCTTGGCCACCACCTCTGGGGTCAGCGAATCAAACGCCACGATCGCATCCAGGCGGTTGCGGAATTCGGGCGAAAACATCCGGGTGATCGCCTCTTCGTCCTCGCCTTCCTTGATGCCGCGCTCAAAGCCAATCGACTGCTTGTGCAGTTCCGCCGCCCCGGCGTTCGTGGTCATAATCAAAATCACGTTGCGGAAATCGATGCTCTTGCCGTTGTTGTCGGTGAGCTTGCCGTGGTCCATGACCTGGAGCAGCAAGTTGAAAACATCCGGGTGGGCTTTTTCGATTTCGTCCAGCAGCAACACGGAATGGGGATTTTTGTCGACCCCATCAGTCATCAGGCCGCCTTGGTCAAAGCCAACGTAACCCGGAGGCGCGCCGATCAGCCGCGAAACAGAATGGCGTTCCATGTATTCAGACATATCAAAGCGCAACAATTCGACACCCATGGTGCTGGCTAATTGCCGGGCAACCTCGGTCTTGCCGACGCCGGTGGGGCCAGAAAACAGATAACAGCCGATGGGCTTTTCGGGCTCACGCAAGCCCGCACGGGCCAGCTTGATGGCGCTAGAAAGGGCCCCGATCGCCTTGTTCTGGCCGAACACCACCGCCTTCAGATCGCGGTCGATGTGACGCAGCACTTGTTTGTCATCACGGCTGACGGATTTCGGCGGAATCCGGGCGATTTTCGCCACCACCGCCTCGATTTCCTTGACGCCGATCACCTTGCGGCGGCGGCTTTCGGGCTTCAGCATTTCAGCAGCGCCAACTTCGTCGATCACGTCGATCGCCTTGTCCGGTAGTTTGCGGTCATTGATGTACCTGGCCGCCAGTTCGACGGCGGTCCGCAATGCCTCGGCGGTGTAGCGGATGGAATGGTATTCCTCGAAATAGGGCTTCAATCCGCGCAAAATTTTCACCGTGTCGTCGACGCTTGGCTCGCGGATATCGATCTTTTGGAAGCGCCGGGCCAGGGCGTGATCTTTCTCGAAGACGTTGCGGTACTCTTTGTAGGTGGTCGAGCCGATGCAGCGCAGCGAGCCACTGGCCAGCGCCGGCTTCAACAAGTTCGCCGCATCCATGGCCCCGCCGGAGGTGGCCCCGGCGCCGATAATGGTGTGGATTTCGTCGATGAACAGGATGGCGGCATCGTCGCTTTCCAGTTCCGTCAGCACCGCCTTGACGCGTTCTTCGAAATCGCCGCGATAGCGGGTGCCCGCCAGCAACGACCCCATATCCAAACTGAAAATCTTGGCGGTCTTCAGCACGTCCGGCACGTCTTCCCTGGTGATGCGCAAAGCCAGGCCCTCGGCGATGGCGGTCTTGCCAACGCCAGCATCGCCAACAAACAACGGATTGTTCTTGGACCGTCTGCACAGAATCTGAATGGTGCGCTCGACCTCGGCCTTGCGCCCGATCAGCGGATCGATTTTTCCGGCAGTGGCCTTTTCATTGAGGTCGACACAATAGGCAGCCAGGGCCTCGGCTTCTTTGCGGTTGGTGTCTTCCTCGGCATCGTCGTCGGCGCCGCGCACCGGTTGCTCTTCCGAGGCGCCCAAAGTTTTGGCAACGCCGTGGGAAATGTAGCTGACCGCATCCAGGCGGGTCATGTCCTGTTGCTGCAAAAAGAACACCGCGTGGGATTCGCGTTCGGAGAAAATCGCCACCAAAATGTTGGCGCCGGTGACTTCTTCGCGCCCCGACGATTGCACATGGATCAAGGCGCGCTGGATCACGCGCTGGAAGCCCGCAGTGGGTTTTGCGTCCTCGGTGCTTTCGGTCACCAGGTCCGGCAACTGCTGATCCAGGAAGCCGATCAATTCTTGGCGCAGGACGCCCATGTCGACGTTGCAGGCGTTGAGCACCGAAACCGCGTCGCGGTCTTCCGTCAGCGACAACAGCAAATGCTCTAACGTCGCGAATTCATAGCGCCGTTCGTTGGCGAGTGTCAGAGCCCTGTGCAGGCTGCGCTCAAGCTGATTTGAAAATCCGGGCACTACTCTCTCTCCATCGTGCACTGCAGGGGGTGCTGATTCTGGCGTGCAGATTCGACCACTTGGGACACCTTTGTTTCGGCTACTTCGTACGAATAGACGCCGCAAATGCCGACGCCTTTCTGATGTACATGCAACATAATCCTCATCGCCGTATCGCGATCCCGGTGAAACACATCCTGAAGAACCTGGATGACGAACTCCATAGGTGTGTAGTCGTCGTTCAGAAGCAAGACCTTGAACATGTCCGGCTTCTTGGTCTTGGGCTTCGTCCGGGTCGCAATGCCGATCGTGGGCGCACCGTCATCACCCGGTTTTTCCGGCCTGCTCGCCATACTCAGTTCGCGTGGTTGTTCGTACATTACCGCGTTCCACAGACTATACACCATCGGCCCCTATCATCACATTAACCCAGCAAGCCGGTGCCATGACACAGGGTGCTCCGGTCACGACAGGTGGGTCAACCGGTGTTGAGTGGGGCCGGGAAAAGGTAAGGTGTGGCGGGGGTTTACCATTTGTTAGCCAATACGACGACATCTTGGGCCTCAAGAAACAATGACGCGGCCGGGACCGCACCATCAGCGACCCGGCCATTTTTTCGTTACTTTTGCGAAAACAGGTCCGCGCATTCATTTATGGCAAAACCGACGAAATTCAATCCTGGCCTTGGCGCCGCGCTACTGGCGCTGTTGATAGCGGTCGTAGCACTGGCGGCAACACCAGGCCCGGCCACCGCCGGGGCCATCGTGGTTAACGCCCAAACCGGCGAAATTTTGTACGCCGACGACGCCGACCGTGGCCATTACCCCGCGTCGTTGACCAAGATGATGACCCTGTACATGACCTTCGACGCCTTGGCGGCGCGCACGCTATCCCTGACCCAAGCGCTGCCGGTTTCCGCCGCCGCCGCCCGTCAGGTGCCCTCGAAGGTGGGGTTGCTGCCCGGCGAGACGATCACGGTTGAAGACGCGATTTTGGCCCTGGTGACGAAATCCGCCAACGACGCCGCCGTGGTGCTGGCGGAGGCTTTGGCTGGAACCGAAAGTAATTTCGCGGTGGGCATGACCATGCGGGCCCGGGATTTGGGGTTGCACCGCACCATCTTTCGCAATGCGTCGGGGCTGCATGACCGCTACCAACACACCACGCCCCGGGATATGGCCAATCTGGCCATCGCACTGATCCGGGATTTCCCGCAATACTATGGCTACTTCGCCACCACCACTTTCACCTATCAGGGCACCACCTACACCAACCACAACAATCTGCTGGGGCGTTACGCCGGCACCGACGGCCTGAAGACCGGCTACGTGCGGGCGGCGGGGTTCAACTTGGCGGCCTCGGTCGTGCGCGACCAAACCCGGCTGGTCGGGGTCGTGCTGGGCGGCGATACCGCGACCGGCCGCGACAAGACCATGGCCGACCTGTTCGATACGGCGTTCATGCGTCTGCACATCTTACGGCCACCGCCGGCGCCGCCGCCGCTGGTTGAGGTGGTGGAATTGGCGCCACCACCCGCCGCGGCCTTGGGGCCAGCGCCGGTACCAGCGCCGCGCCCGCAATCCATCGGCGTCCCGGCACAAGCCGTCGCCGAAACGGCGCCGAGCCCATCGGATTGGTCGGTTCAGGTCGGGGCCTATCGCGGCTACGACGGCGCCCAGCGCCGCCTGCAAGAAGCAACCCTGGCCTTGCCCCTGGGCTACCTCCACGCACGGCCAGAAATCGAGCCCAGCGCCGACGACCAGCTGTTCCACGCGCGCCTGGCCGGCCTAACCCAAACCGAGGCCAACGAAGCCTGCCGGATTTTGCAGCCCGCCGGGGTGCCATGCATTGTCGTCGGCATGACGGTTGCTCCGCCCACCGAGCCCGCCGGGGTTCTGGATCGCGCCACGGCCATGGCCGACGTGCTGCGCATGTTGGCGCCGCTACGACCCGCGCAATAAGGGGCCCTCTAGGCGTCCGGCAGCGCCACGCCGCTGTCCGCCAACGCCTCCGCCATAGCCGATTTGAGCGCATCCAGACCGGCCTCGTCTTTAGCCTCGGCCCGGGCCACCAACACGGCCTGGGTGTTCGATGCCCGCACCAGCCACCAGCCATCCGGTGTCGTCACCCGCACCCCGTCGATGTCGTTGACGTCGGCGCCCGCCACGGCCAGGCGGCTTTGCAATTCCTTGATGACCTCGAACTTGCGATCGTCCGGGCAGTCGAACCGCATCTCGGGGGTGTTCACCAGGCCCGGTAGTTCGTCATACAGCGCCGCCAAGGTCTTACCGGTGCGAGCCAGATGAGCGAGCAGCCGCACCCCGGCATAGACGGCATCGTCGAAACCGTAATAGCGGTCGGCAAAGAAAATGTGCCCCGACATTTCGCCGGCCAGGGGCGCCTTTTCGTCCGCCATCTTTTTCTTAATTAGAGAATGTCCGGTGTTCCACATGATAGGCCGTCCGCCGAGGCGGGCGATTTCATCAAACAGAGCGGCGCTCGATTTCACATCGGCGATCACCGGCGCACCGGGGTTGGCCGCCAACACGTCCCGGGCAAGCAATGCCAGTAACTGATCCGACCACAGAATGCGGCCGTGGCCGTCGATGACCCCGATGCGGTAGCCGTCGCCATCCAGGGCAATGCCCAAATCGCAGTGATTGTCAGCAATGGTTTGTTGCAGCTGGACCAAATTTTCCGGCACCGTCGGGTCCGGGTGGTGGGCCGGGAAGCTGCCGTCGATCACCTCGTTGATCAGCACATGGCGCCCGGGCAACCGTTCCACCAGCGCGGTCACCACATCCCCCGCCGCCCCGTTGCCGGGGTCCCAGGCTACAGACGGCGGATTTTCTGGCCGCTCGGAATAGGCGCTAGCGAGCTCCGCCAGATAGGCCTCGGCGGTTTTCACATCGGTTACGCTGCCGGAACCGGCTGTGTAATCCCCGGCTTCGGCCCGGGCCCCCAGGGCGGTGATGTCGGCGCCGAAAAACGAATGGGTGCCTAGCATCAATTTGAAGCCGTTGTGTTCTTTGGGATTGTGCGAGCCGGTGACCATCACGCCGGCTTCGGCGGCCAAATGATGGACTGAAAAGTACAGCAATGGAGTCGGTCCCAGACCGACCCTCAGCACGTCCAGGCCACATTCGGACAGGCCTTGCGCCAGGCGCGTCTCTAAAGCGGGGGAGGTTGTCCGGCCGTCAAAGCCGACGCAAATGGTCTTGCCACCGGCCTGTGCCACCACCGAGCCAAAGGACCTGCCGATGGCGTAGGCGTCGTCTGCGAAAAGGGTTTCCCCGACCGTTCCACGGATGTCGTATTCCCGCAAAATGACGGGGTTAAAGCGATGGCGCACCGAGGTTACACCCCACCGGAGGTGACAGAACGCGGCCGCGCCGGTGGCTTGGCGGCCGGCCGACCAATGGAGGTGTATTCAAACCCGGCGGCGACCATTTCTTCCGGCCGATAGATGTTGCGCAAGTCTACCAGGATCGGATCGTTCAGCAGCTCCCGTGCCCGGGCCCAATCCAGGCTGCGGAACTCGTTCCATTCGGTGATGATCACCAACGCGTCGGCACCCGCCATCGCATCGTAAGCGTCTTCGCACCAGGTCACTCCCGGCAATAATTCCTTGGCCTCGGTCAGGCCTTCCGGGTCATACCCACGCACCCTCGCCCCCGCCTCCTGCAACGCCGGGACAATCACAAGACTTGGGGCCGCGCGCATGTCGTCGGTGTTGGGTTTGAAGGTCAGGCCGAGCACGGCGATGGTTTTGCCCTCCACGGAGCCACCGCAGGCCACGATGATCTTCTCACCCATGGCGATTTTGCGGGCGTCGTTGGCCTGGACCACGGCATCGACGATGGTCATGGGCGACCCGGCCTTCTCGCCCTGGGCGGCCAAGGCCAATGTGTCCTTGGGGAAGCAGCTGCCGCCGAACCCCGGCCCCGCGTGCAGGAATTTGGCGCCGATGCGGCCATCCAGGCCCATGCCCCGGGCGACGTCTTGCACGTCCGCCCCCACCTGTTCGCACAGGCTGGCAATTTCGTTGATGAAGGTGACTTTGGCGGCCAAAAACGCGTTCGCCGCATATTTGGTCAGCTCCGCTGTCTCCAACGTGGTCATCAAGATGGGGGTCTGGTGCAAGAACAATGGCCGGTAAACTTCTTCCATCATTTCCCGGGCGCGGTCGGATTCGGCCCCCACCACCACCCGGTCCGGGCGCATGAAGTCATTGATGGCCGACCCTTCGCGCAAGAATTCCGGGTTGGACACCACATCGAAGTCCGCGTTGGGCGCGGTTTTCTTGATGATCCCGGCGACCTCACGACCGGTGCCCACCGGCACCGTGGATTTGTCCACCACAACGGTATAGCCAGTCAGGGCCGGGGCGATTTCTGCCGCCGCCGCATAGACGTAAGTCAGGTCTGCAAAGCCGTCGCCGTGGCGGCTGGGGGTGCCGACGGCGACAAACACCGCATCTGCGTCGGCCACCGCCGCCGCCAACCCGGTGGAAAAAGTCAGGCGACCGGACTCAGCGTTTGATTGAACCAAATCGGCAAGGCCGGGCTCGAAGATCGGAATTTCACCGGCATTCAGCGCCGCCACCTTGGCCTCGTCCTTGTCGACGCAGACAACATCAAAGCCAAATTCCGACATGCAGGTGCCGGTGACCATGCCCACATAGCCGGTTCCAATCATCGCTATTCGCATTGCGCCCTGGCTCCTTACAGCCCTTTGGTGACTTCTTTTAGATAATCGCCAACGTCATCGCGCAAATCATCCCGGCCCATGGCGAACGCAACATTCGCCTGAACAAATCCAGCCTTTGACCCGCAATCGAACCGGCGGCCTTCAAACCGGTACCCGTGCAGAGGGACCTCCCGCATGGTGGCGGCGATGGCATCGGTCAGCTGGATTTCGCCGCCGCTGCCCGTGCCCACCCGGGCCAAAGCATCCAATACCTCTGGCATCAAAATATAGCGGCCGATGACGGCCAAATTTGACGGCGCGTCCGCCGGATCTGGTTTTTCCACCATGCCTTTGACCGTGACCAAAGTGCCATCGTCGTCTTCGGGGTCCAGCACACCATAGCGGCTGGTGTGTTCCATGGGCACTTCCTCCACCGCGACCAAATTGCCGCCGGTGTCATTGTAAATGTCGGTCATTTGTTTCAAACACGCCGTGTCGGATTGTACCAAATCATCGGCCAGCAACACGGCGAACGGTTCGTCCCCCACCAAATGGCGGGCACACCAAACGGCGTGACCCAGGCCCAAGGGTTCCTGTTGCCGGGTATAGGCGACCTGGCCGGGGCCGGGCACCCAGCTTTCCATGGCTTCGACCTCGGCGGTCTTGCCCTTGGCCGTCAACTGCTGGCGCAGCTCTTCGGAGCGGTCGAAATGATCCTCGATGGCGGATTTGCCGCGACCGGTGACAAAAATGAATTCCTCGATGCCCGCGGCTTGGGCTTCTTCCACGGCGTATTGAATCACCGGTTTGTCGACGATGGGCAGCATTTCCTTTGGCATGGCCTTGGTGGCCGGAAGGAACCGCGTGCCAAGGCCGCCCACGGGAAATACCGCTTTTCGGACAGTTTTTGATTTTGAGAAAGCGCCACTGGCCATTTCGGAAATTCATGGCACGGCGGCGGGATGGTGGCAATCCCAAGGTCCCGAATCCGACGCCGAATAGAGCCAGTACGCGAACAACATCTGGACCGGGGAACGCCGTTCGCTTCCCCCCCAATTCTTGGAAAAAAACGTCAAAATATATGACGTTCCGTCTTTATTTTGCTTGACTTTCAATAATTAATCGTTATATTACCAACCTTGGCGATCACGTACACAACCAGCGCGAAAAAGAAACTCCGGGGCTTGGATGCCAAGACAGCCACCCGCATCCGCGCCAAGATCAGCCGGTTGAAAAACGACCCTCGCACCAACGTCCGCAAGCTTGTGGGCCGCCGGGAATTCCGGCTCCTGGTCGGCGCTTTCCGGGTTCTTTTTCAGCGCGATGGCGATACCATCACCGTCCTTGGCATCGCCCCCCGAGGAAAGGCATACCGATGACCGCGACCCCAAAACCCGCCGGGCCGACCTTTGTGGCGGATCCCAAAACTGGCGAACCGGCGTTCGCCGTCTTGCCCGTGGCCGAGTATCAGGCTCTGGTTGAGGCCGCCGAATTGGCCGAGGACATCGCCCTGATCGAGGCGGCGGCGGGCGATGAATTGTGGCCGGCCAAGGTCGTCGATCGCCTGCTCGATGGCGACAACCCCGTGCG
>JAKZSO010000031.1:0-3104 GCA_047517625.1 Alphaproteobacteria bacterium | reverse complement strand
GGCCCGTGGAGGTCGTCAGCGCCTTTATGCTGCCGCCCCAAAGGGACGGAAATCATCGCTTGGTCATCGATCTTCACCCAATTGGTCGGGCGCAGTTTTTGGCGGGCCTGGCCGCCAGGGAAAATCAGGCCGATGTCATCGGCGGTATGGATTTGGCCCAGTACACCGGCGATTTGGCGGCGATTCTCATTGATCTGGCGCAACAGGAGTCCATGAACGTCTCGGCCAGCTTCGCCGCGCGGTTGATCCCGGAATTGGCGTCCGAGGCCCGAGTCATCAGAAATACCCATAGATTCGCCGGGTTTGCCGTGCTCAAGGCCCCCGACGTGCCGTCGGTGTTGGTGGAGATGGGGTATCTGTCCAACCGCAACGACGAGCGGATGCTGGCCTCGGCCACCGCCCGTCAGCCGCTGATCCGGGCCATGACCCGGGCAATCGACGGCCATTTCGCTGACCTCGGCGGCTAGAGTTTTGAATTTGCCGATCAGATTCACGACCAGCAAGAACTGGCCGCGATCTGCACATTTTTCATGACGATCATCTTCACGGGGCTTCAGCAGCCCCGATTTGATCTTGGTACCGTTCAGATTCACGCGACATGCAATCACTGGTCGCGATCTGCTCGCGCGCCAATTTTCGCACGTCAGTTGCGAACACCGGCCATTTTAATTCCGACCGGACGTCCAAACCCCGTCCCCATCGGGGGACGGGGCCTGGGCCGACCGCAGGCCGAGATTGGCACTCTTTTGCGTTCAGATTCACGCGGCGCGATGTTGCGGAGCAACGATTGAACGAAGGCGCGCCGCGATCTGCACTTGTCACACCAGCGCCACAATTGGAAGGCACTGTTGTGAAAGGATAATTTGCTTTTTCGCACCATGGTGACCATAAGGTGGCCATGAACGTGACGCCCATAAGGCGGAAGCAGGAAAATTAGGGGACTTTCACCGGCGATGGTCCGACTTTTGTCCAGGGTGGTTGCCACCCTTTTTGCGCTGACATTCGTGCTGGTGATCGCCGCCGCCGGTGGCGGACTGTTCGTTTTCTACAAGTTTGGCCGGGAGCTTCCGGCCTACGCCCAGCTTGCCGACTACAAGCCGCCGACCATGACCCGGGTCCACGCTGGCGATGGCCGGCTGCTTACGGAATACGCCGAACAGCCCCGGGTGTTCGTGCCGGTTTCCGCCATTCCCCAGTTGGTGATCAATGCCTTCCTGGCGGCCGAGGACAAGAACTTCTACACCCACCCCGGCGTTGATGTGCTCGCCACCTTTCGCGTTGCGTTCACCAATTTCCGCGACATGGGGAAAGGCATCCGGCCAAAGGGCGCGTCCACGATCTCCCAACAGGTGGCCAAGAATTTTCTGCTGACCAACGAAGTCAGCTACATCCGCAAAATCCAGGAAGCCATCCTGGCTGTGCGCATCGAAAAAGCCCTGGGCAAAGACCGAGTGCTTGAGCTCTATCTCAACGAAATTTACCTAGGCTATGGCTCTTACGGAGTCGCCACGGCGGCGTTGAATTATTTCAACAAGCCTTTAGGCGAGTTGACCATCGCCGAGGCCGCCTATTTGGCCGCGCTGCCAAAGGGCCCGACAAATTATCATCCGATCCGCCGCCCCGAGGCCGCGAAAGGCCGCCGCGACTGGGTGGTAAGCCGGATGCTGGAGGAAGGCTTTATCTCGGAGGCCGCGGCCGCCGCAGCCACGGCCTCGCCGTTCGAAATCAGGCCCCGGCAGGAAACCGACATCGTAATCGCCGAGTACTTCGCCGAAGAAGTCCGCCGCGAACTGGTGGATCGTTTCGGCACCGAACAGCTGTACGGCGGGGGGCTTTCGGTGCGCACGACTTTGGATCCGCGCTTGCAGGAAATCGCCAACCGGGTGTTACGCCAAGGCCTGGAAGAATACGACCGCCGCCACGGCTGGCGCGGTGCCCTCGCCCAAGTCGACTTTCCCGGCTTCCAGTGGCAAGAACGCTTGGCGGAAATCCCCAGACCAAGCGGCCTGGGCGGCCAAGTGCTGGCCGTGGTCATCGCACTGGGTGTGGACCGCGCCGAGATCGGCCTGGCCGGCGGCGGTACTGGATTCATTCCCATGACCGAGTTGGCATGGGCGCGGCCATGGCGGGAAAACCAGCGGGTCGGCCCGGTGCCAAAGTCCCCGGGCGATGTTTTGGCCGAGGGCGATGTGGTTGCGGTACAGCCCCTGGAAGACGTGGAGGGCGCGTTCCGCCTGCATCAAATCCCCAACATCGAAGGTGCCTTGGTGGCTCTGGACCCGCATACGGGCAGGGTGTTGGCAATGGTCGGCGGCTACAGCTTTGCCACCAGCGAATTCAACCGCGCCACCCAGGCCAGGCGCCAGCCGGGGTCGGCGTTCAAGCCGATCGTCTACTTGGCGGCCATGGAAAATGGCTTCACGCCCGCCAGCCTGATCCTGGACGCGCCGTTTGTCATCGACCAGGGGCCGGGTCTGGGCAAGTGGAAGCCCGCCAATTACACCAACAAATTTTACGGCCCCAGCACCTTGCGATTGGGGATGGAGAAATCCCGCAATTTGATGACCGTGCGATTGGCCCAGTACATCGGTATCGACACGGTGGCGCGCCTCGCCGAAACCCTGCACGTCACGGACGATATGCCGGAGATCTTGTCCATGGCATTAGGGGCCGGCGAAACCACACTGATGCGCCTAACCACCGCCTACGCGATGCTGGTCAACGGCGGCAGAGAAATCACCCCGACCTTGATCGATCGCATTCAGGATCGCCGCGGCCAAACCGTTTTCCGCCACGACGACCGGTCCTGCACCAACTGCACGCAGGTGGTTTGGGGCCAAGCGGGCGCGCCGCAGGCCCCGGACACCCGGGCCCAATTGGTGAGCCCAGCCGCCGCCTATCAAGTCGTGTCGATGATGGAAGGTGTGATTCAGCGCGGCACCGGCCGTACCGTGCGCTCGGTGGGCAAGCCCCTGGCCGGCAAGACCGGCACCACCAACGATGCTTTGGACGCCTGGTTCCTTGGGTTTTCACCGGATCTTGCGGTCGGTGTCTATGTCGGCTTCGACCGCCCCCGCACATTGGGGCCGTCCGAACAAGGCGCC
>JAKZSO010000030.1:0-14871 GCA_047517625.1 Alphaproteobacteria bacterium | reverse complement strand
GTCATCACCACGATGACCTGTGCCATGGGCATGTCTTTTGGCACCAGCGGAACTGCCTCCCCGGTGTGGCAAAGATCGCTGACCTTGACCAGCTTGCGCCCCAGTTTGCCGCCGGGATGAAAGGCGTGAAATTTTTCCTGGGAAAACCCCCGGCGGTCCAGCAACGCCACAGCCAGGGCATCCCCCAGCGCCATCATCATGGTGGTCGAGGTGGTGGGAGCCAGCCCCAGCGGGCCGGCTTCGGTAATTTCCGGCAGGGCCAGGGTGATGTTCGCGGCTTCGCCCAAGGCGCTGCCGGCTTTGCCGACCATTGCCAGCAGGGGGATTGAAAACCGGTGACAATAATTGACGATGTCGGCCACTTCCGGGGTTTCCCCAGAATTGGACAGCACCAAGACCGCATCGCGCGTTGTCACCATGCCCAAATCACCGTGGCTGGCTTCGCCGGCGTGAACGAACAGCGCCGGGGTGCCGGTGGACGCCAGGGTCGCGGCAATCTTGCGGGCCACATGTCCGCTTTTGCCCATGCCGCTCATCACCAACCGCCCGCTGTCGCCAAGGTCCAGAATCACATCGACAGCCTTGGAAAATTCGCTGCCCAGCGCGGCTTCCAGCGCCAAGATGCCGTCGGCTTCCATGCGCAGAGCACGGCGGCCCACGTCCAGACTGTCGGTCACCCGGGAGCCTTCCTGTTCGCGGTCTTTTGACGCTTTAGCCGGTTTGCCCTGGGCACTCATTCGATTTCCGTCAGTGAGCAAAAATGTCCATTTCGGCCCACCCAGACAGGTCCAATTCCGAGCGGATGGGCAGAAACGCAAAGGCGGCGGCGGCCAAATGTTGGCGGCCTTCCCGGGCCAGCATACCATCCAAAGCGTCTTTTATTTGGTGCAGATATAAAACATCTGAAGCGGCGTAGTCCTTTTGCTCCTCGGTTAGAGTATCGGCGCCCCAATCGGACGATTGCTGGTTTTTGGACAGGTCGACTTTTAGCAGCTCCCGGCACAGATCTTTCAGACCGTGGCGATCCGTATACGTCCGCGCCAATCGCGACGCGATCTTGGTGCAATAAATCGGGCTGCTGAGAACATTCAAATGATAGCGCATCATGGCCACATCGAAACGGGCATAGTGGAACAGCTTTGTCACTTTGGGGTTTTCCATTAACGCCGACAAAACCGGCGCCTGGTAATCATCTTTCTTCAGCTGCACTAAGTGGGCGTCGCCATCGCCCGCCGAAAGTTGAATCAGGCACAAGCGATCGCGCACCGGCAACAGGCCCATGGTTTCGGTGTCGACGGCGACAAGGTCGCCAAAATCGATGTTGGCGGGCAGGTCGCCTTTGTGCAGATGAATCGCCATGTGCGGTTTCCTTAAAGGCGCCGAGGCCTGGGTAAAGCCTTGGTGCACAGGAGAAGACTCGAACTTCCACGACCTTGCGGCCACTAGCACCTGAAGCTAGCGCGTCTACCAATTCCGCCACCTGGGCTCTTGCTTAAATCGGGTACCGCTGGACAACAGCGGTGTCAAGCGGTGTGAGGGCCTCGGGCGGCAAATGGCGCCCGCGAAGCCGTCGGTGCTACAATGATGCGGCAAAGCGTGGCAGAGCAGTGGGGCGATGATGGGCCAAGGTTTGGTGACGGTATTTGGCGGTTCGGGGTTCCTCGGCCGGTACTTGGTCAAACGGCTGGCGGCTGCCGGCGGACCGGTCCGGGTTGCCGTGCGCGATCCAGAAGCCGGCTTGTTTTTGAAGCCCATGGGCGACATCGGCCAGATCGAAGTGGTCCAGGCCAATGTCCGCGATCATGATAGTGTCGCCCGGGCAATCTACGGCGCCGGCGCTGTTGTCAATTTGGTGGGGGTCTTGACCCAGTCCGGGCGGCAATCGTTTGCCAACGTCCATGCCCAGGGGGCCGAGCGTGTTGCCATGGCCGCCGCGGCCGCCGGAGTTAGCCGGCTGGTTCAGGTGTCCGCCATCGGCGCCAACGGAAACTCCCCGTCCGCCTATGCGCGGTCAAAAGCGGACGGCGAATCCGGCGTTCACGCGGCTTTCGCCAATGCCACTATCGTCCGCCCCAGCGTGGTCTTTGGCCCCGAAGACGGATTTTTTAATCGCTTCGCCGCGATGGCCACATGGCTGCCGGTGTTGCCCATTTTCGGCGGCGGTTCCGGCGCGAAATTCCAGCCGGTGTATGTGGGCGACGTGGCGGATGCTCTGATGTCGATCCTGAACGATCCGAACACCGGCGGCCAAACCTATGAGCTGGGGGGACCCGAGGTCGTGACGATGCGACAGGTTTTCGCGCGCATCGCCGCCGACACCGGGCGCAAGCGCTTGGCGGTTCCGATGCCCATGTGGGTTGGCACCGTGTGGGCCTGGAAATCAGCGATTTTGCCGTTCCCCAGTGCGCTCAACATCACCCGGGATCAACTGACCCAGCTTGGTGTCGACAACGTTGTCAGGGACGGATCAAAAGGCTTGGCGGATTTGGCGGTGGTACCGACGCCGCTTGGCACGATCGTGCCGGGTTATTTGGCCCGCTACCGATCGGCGCCCATTGCGGCCGATCAAGCGCCCGCCGAGCCCCAATAAATCCAGTACAACAGCGCCCCGCCAACCACGACCCGGTAAATAACGAAGGGGGTGAAGGTCGCGGTTTCCAGCCATTTCATCAGCACCGCAATGGCGCCGTAAGCCACGGCAAACGCGACCCCGGCGGCCAAAATCGCGTCAATGCCCAATTGCCAATCGCCGCTTTGGTAGATCGACATGGCGTCCCATCCGCCCGCCGCCAAGATCACCGGCGGCGCCAACAGCATGGAAAACCGCGTCGCCTCGGTGCGCTCGTAGCCCATCATCCGGGCGGCGGTCATGGTGATCCCGGCGCGGCTGGTTCCCGGGATCAGGGCCAAAACCTGGGCCATGCCGATGATCAGCGCAGCGCCGCCGGTCATGTGTTCGATCCGGCGCACGGTCATGCCTAAGCGGTCTGCGAACCCCAAAAGAATGCCAAATCCCAACATGGTCCAGGCAATGACGACCGGGGATTGCAGGGCATCGGTCAGGTCCAGCAAGACCAATGCGGCTCCGGCAGCGATCACCGGCACGGCGGCGATGAACAAATGAATGGCCAAACGGGCACCGTCGCTGGAGCGGCCAATCAACAACTGAAACAGGCCTTTGATCACCGCCCAAATATCCCGGCGGAAATACAGAACCACGGCGCCCAAGCTGCCCACATGGACGGCGACGCGAATTTCCAGCCCGGCGTCC
Source organism: Alphaproteobacteria bacterium (assembly GCA_047517625.1). Lineage (GTDB taxonomy): Bacteria > Pseudomonadota > Alphaproteobacteria > UBA2966 > CAIVPW01 > JABHVE01. The sequence goes on along the minus strand of JAKZSO010000030.1, from coordinate 11,600 downwards.
GGCCAACGGGCAAAATCGTCCACCAGGATCAGGTGGGCTTGGGAACTGATGGGAAGAAATTCGGTGATGCCCTGAACGGCGGCGAGCACCAGGATTTGCAGCAGCGCCAAAATTGCCTCGTTGGGGGGCGTTAAGGGCGGGGCGGGAAGTTTGGCCTATTGCCTGGGGGAGCGCAATCTGTACGATCCGGCGGGCTTGCGCCAATGTCTGGGACCACCTCCCTTGACCCGCACCCTGTACCACGGCTGGCTATCTCCATTCTCCCGCGAAGTGCGGATCGTCCTGGGCGAAAAAGCCTTGAATTTCGATTTGGTCGTGGAAAAAGTGTGGGAGCGCCGCCCTGAATTTTTGGCCATGAACCCGGCCGGCGAAGTTCCGGTTTTGGTGGAACCGGAAGGCCAAGTTTTGGCCGGGGCGGGGGTGATTTGTGAATACCTGGACGAAAGCCACCCGAAGAACACATTGATCGGATCGGATTTATTTGCCCGGGCCGAAACTAGGCGGTTGCGGGATTGGTTCGGCGTGAAATTTCACACCGAAGTCACCCGTAATTTGGTGGACGAAAAACTGTACAAACAATTCATGGGGATGGGCGCGCCGGACTCGGTGGCGATCCGCGCCGGCCACGAAAATCTGGGGCCCAATCTTGCCTATATTTCGTACCTGACCGAGCGCCGACGGTGGCTGGCGGGGAAAAATTTTAGCTTGGCCGACATTGCCGCGGCGGCCCAAATATCGTGCCTGGACTACATGGATGATGTGCCTTGGCCCGAGGTCCCGGCGGCCAAGGACTGGTACGCCCGGGTCAAATCCCGGCCAAGTTTCCGGCCGCTTCTGGCGGATTTGATCCCCGGCCTGAAGCCGCCCAAGCACTACAAGAACCTGGATTTTTGACCGATGACGGGGGTGGAAGCCGCGATTTTGGGCTACGCGCATCGTTTGGGGTTCGACGCCGCCGGCATCGCCAACCCCGCAACCGTCAATGATGAACGGGGGCGGCTGGCGGCGTATCTGGCGGACGGCCGCCACGGCACCATGGAGTGGATGGTTAACCCGCGCCGGGTCAGCCCCAGCGCTCTGTGGCCGGAAGCGAAAAGTATCGTCGTTGCCGCCTTGAATTATGGCCCCGACCCTACGATCGCCGCGCCGCCAGCCAAACACGGGGAGATCGCCAGCTATGCCCGGGGGCGCGATTACCACACCGTGATGAAGCGAAAACTCAAACGCCTGGGCGCGCGGATTGCCCATGAATACCACGCCAAGGTGAAGGTCTTCGTCGATACCGCGCCGGTGATGGAAAAACCCATCGCCGAAAAAGCGGGGATCGGCTGGCAGGGCAAGCACACCAATTTGCTGTCCCGGGAGTTCGGCTCCTGGCTACTGTTGGGGGAGGTTTTCACGACGCTGGAACTGGCGGCGTCGGAGCCCGCCCAGGGTGAGTGCGGAACCTGTACGATGTGCCTGGAGGTATGCCCCACCGACGCGTTCCCGGCGCCATACCAGTTGGATTCCCGGCGCTGCATTTCCTATTTGACCATCGAGCACAAAGGCCACATCCCGGTGGAATTTCGCGCGCCCATGGGCAATCGCATCTTTGGCTGCGACGATTGCTTGGCCGTGTGTCCGTGGAACAAATACGCGAAGGCCGCGAGCGAGGCGGCCCTGTGGCCGCGCATAGAATTGACCGCGCCGCGACTCGGCGAATTCGCCGACCTGGATGATGCGTCGTTTGGTCAGGTGTTCGCGGGATCCCCAATCAAGCGCACGGGCCGCGACCGGTTTGTCCGCAACGTTCTGATCGCAATGGGAAATTCCGGCGACGCAACCCTGGTTCCGCGGGTTCGGGCGTTGTTGGATGATCCGTCACCGTTGGTCCGGGCCATGGCGGTGTGGGCGTTGGCACGATTGGATGACCAAGGATTCCAGGCCGAGCGTGCCGCCCGCTTGGGGGCAGAAGCCGACGCCGCGGTGCGGGAAGAATGGGAGGCGCAAATTTAATGCCGCACTTGTTTTGCTTTGGCCTGGGCTACACCGGCACGGCATTGGCGCGGTCTGTGTTCCAGGACGGTTGGACCGTTGCCGGCACCTGCCGCACCCCGGAACATCAAGCCGCGCTGGCCGAGGCGGGAATCACCACCCACATTTTTGACCGGGATCATTCGCTGGCTGGGGACACGTTGGCCGGGGCGACCCATATCCTTAATTCGGTGCCGCCGGATGCTTTTGGCGACCCGGTGCTCGACGCCATGGCCGCCACGGTTGTTGAAACCGACGCCAATTGGGTGGGGTACCTATCCACCACCGGTGTCTATGGCGACCGGGGCGGGGACTGGGTGGACGAAAAATCGGATTTGGCGCCAACGGCTGAGCGATCCCAGCGCCGGGTCAGGGCCGAAGGCACTTGGTTCGTGCTGTGGCGGGAGGCTTCGGTGCCGGTGCACATTTTCCGCTTGGCGGGGATTTACGGACCCGGGCGCAGCCCCTTGGACCAAATCCGCGCCGGCACGGCGCGGCGCATCAACGTCCCCGGCCATACCTTTTCCCGCATTCATGTGGACGATTTGGTAGCGGTGCTGCGAGCGTCCATGGACGCTCCGGCCCCGGGGGCGGTCTACAACGTCTGCGACGATGAACCGGCGCCGTCGGCGGCGGTGACGGCCTACGCCGCTGAACTATTGGGGGCCGAGCCGCCAGCCGTGGTGGATTTCGACGACGCCGAGCTGTCTGACATGGCCAGATCGTTCTATCGCGACAACAAGCGGGTCAAGAACGAAAAAATCAAAACCGACCTGGGTGTGGTGTTGAAGTACCCAAATTACCGGGCGGGACTAAAAGCGCTGGTGTGACTGCTTTTTTTGCCCCCCGCCCACCCGGCTTGTTTATCCCCCCGCCCACCCGGCTTGGGCCTTGCACAGGCCGGCCACGGTGCGGATAACGATCTCCAACTCGTCTGGCTCCGACATCCGGTGGCCGGCGCCCGCCACCTTGGTGATTTCCACGTCGGCGCTGTCCAGGGCGTCCTTCAGGCGCTGGGATGTCTGCCACGGCACGACGTCGTCTTCAATGCCATGGATTAGCCGCACCGGAACAGTGATCGCAATGGGCGCGCCCAGGACAAGATTTTTCCGGCCATCGTCCAATAACGCTTGGGTGACGATGAATTCGTCATCGCCCTCGCCATAGGGTTTGCGCCACATCCCGTTTCGCCTCAAGGCCTCAAGATCATCATCCGTGGCGTTGGCCAGCAGCAGGGTTTCGGTGAAATCCGGGGCCGGGGCAATGCCGACCAAGCCCGCGACCCTTTGCGGCCGGGCCAGGGCGGTGAGCACGGCGATCCAGCCCCCCATGCTAGACCCCACCAACACTTGGGGGCCGTCCGTGCATTGGTCTAAAATGGCTACCGCGTCGGCGACCCAATCGGAGATTACCAAATCTTCGAAGACGCCGTCGGAAACGCCGTGGCCGGAATAATCAAAACGCACAAAGCCACGGCCACCGGTCCTGCTCCATGCCTCCAGCGCCAAGGCCTTGGCCCCGGTCATGTCGGATTGGTAGCCGGCCAGAAACACTACGCCCGGCGAATTTCCGGCGGATTTGTGATAGGCAAGGGTGTTGTAGCCGTCGCGGCGGAGGCGCCGGGGCTGACTAGAATTCATACCGGCACCGCAACACTTTCTCAGGGCAATGAACGTATCCGAATTTAAAAAAGCGCCTCGTTCTAGCATTCCGGTCAACGCGCCGGAAGCCCAGCCGCCGACGATCCTTCAGGTCCTGCCGGCGCTGGTGGCGGGCGGCGTCGAGCGTGGCGTTGTCGATGTCACCGCGGCGTTAGCCCAAGCCGGTTGGCGGGCTTTAGTGGTATCCCAAGGCGGGCCCATGGTGCGCGATGTTCAGCGCTCCGGGGGCACCCATTTCACCTTGCCCATCGCCACCCGTAACCCGCTGTTGTATCGCCGCAACACCGGCCTGCTGACCGGGATCATCCAGGACAACGCCGTGGACCTGGTCCATGCCCGCAGCCGGGCCCCGGCCTGGAGCGCAATGCGGGCGGCGCGCACCACCGGGGTGCCGTTTGTCACCACTTTTCACGGTACCTATGGCTCTAACAACGGGCTGAAACGGCGGTACAATTCGGTGATGACCAAAGGCGACCGGGTCATCGCAATTTCCGATTTCGTCAACCAGCATATCCGCGATGGCTACAAGATCGACCCCGAAAAACTGGTGACGATCCACCGCGGGGTCGATACAAGCCAATTCGATCCGGCCGCCGTTTCGGCGGCCCGGATCATTCAGCTTTCCCAGGCCTGGCGGCTCCCCGATGGGGTGCCGGTAATCATGCTGCCCGGCCGGATCACCCGCTGGAAAGGCCAGCAGATTTTGATCGAAGCCCTGTACCGTTTGCCGCACCGGGATTTCATTTGCGTCATCGTTGGCAGCGCCAAACGCCGAGCCACATACCGGGACGATCTGGCGAAAACGGTGCGCGAGCGAAATCTCGAATCTGTGGTGTCCTTTGTCGATCACGAGCAGGATATGGCGGCGGCCTACATGCTGGCGGATGTGGTTGTTTCCGCCTCCACGGATCCGGAAGCCTTTGGCCGGGTTGCCGCCGAGGCCCTGGCAATGGGGCGTCCGGTGGTGGCGACCGACCATGGCGGTTCACGGGAAACCGTAGTCCCCGGCGAGACCGGCTGGCTGGTGCGCCCGGGCGATCCCGGCGATTTGGCGGCGGCAATTACCGAGGCCCTGGATTTGGACGCGGGTGCCCGAAACGCGATGGCCCAGCGCGCCCGCCGCCGCATTGGTGACCGGTTTGACGTCACCCGCATGTGCAACGCCACCTTGGCCGTCTATTCGGAAATGCTGGGCCGCGACTGGCGCGGATGACGGCTCCGCGGCGGATTTTGGTTATCCGCCACGGGGCGCTGGGGGATTTTGTTTTGTCGACCGGGCCGTTTCGCGCCATTCGCGCCCACCACCTGGCCGACCAAGTCACGCTACTGACTTCGGCGCCATTCGAGAATTTGGCTGTGACCAGCGGGCTGTTTAACCACGTTTGGATCGACACGCGACCCAGCCTGTTCGCTCCCCGGAAATGGTTGGGGCTGCGGCGCAGCTTGCGGAAAGGCGGGTTCAGCCAGGTCTACGATCTGCAGACTTCCCAGCGCTCCAGTTTTTATTTCCGCCTGTTCGGATCGCCAAAACCCGAATGGTCCGGCATTGCCCCAGGTGCGTCCCACCAGCATACCAATCCCCGGCGCACCGGCATGCACACCCTGGAACGCCAGCGCGAACAATTGGCGGTCGCCGGCATCAGCCACGTGCCACCACCAGATCTGGATTGGGTGACCGCGGATTTGGCCAAGTTCGCGTTGCGGCAGCCCTATGCACTGCTGGTGCCCGGGGGGTCCGCGCATCGCCCGCAAAAACGCTGGCCGGTGGCCCACTATGCCGATTTGGCTGGACGGCTCAGTGCCGCTGGCCTGCGCCCCGTGGTATTGGGAACAGCCCCCGAACAGGCCCTGGGCCAAGAAATCGCCGGGTCCGGCGGCCTCGATTTGACCGGGCAAACTGACCTGGCCGATATCGCCGAATTGGCGCGTGGGGCCACGGTCGCCGTGGGCAACGATACCGGGCCCATGCACATGGCGGCCGCGGTTGGCTGCCGGTCGGTAGTGCTGTTCTCGAGCGCGTCTGACCCAGCACTTTGCGCCCCCCGGGGCGACCACGTGCTGGCCATTCAAATGGCGACTTTGGCCAAGCTTAGTGTTGATGAAGTCGCCCGGCCGGCGCTGGGTGGCGATGATCGCTGACCGCGGTTGACACACCGGCCAATCCTCGTACGTTCCCCAGCGTTTCCGCCAGCCGTTTTTCATTGATCAGTTGGATTCTAGCCGTGGTTGCCATCACCCTTCCGGACGACAGCGTCCGTGAATTCGACGGCCCGGTGTCCGGGGCCGACATCGCCGGGGCCATTGGGCCCGGATTGGCCAAGGCGGCGCTTGCCGTGCGCGTGAACGGCGATCTGTGGGATTTGTCCCGGGCCATCGATCATGACGCGGCGGTCTCCATTGTCACCAGCCGGGATGACGACGAAACGGTTTATGGGCTGTTGCGCCACGACGCGGCGCACGTGATGGCCGAGGCGGTCAAGGAACTGTTTCCGAAGACTCAGGTCACCATCGGCCCGTCCATCCAAGATGGCTTTTTCTATGACTTTTCCCCGGCCGAGCCGTTTACGCCGGAGGACTTGGACGCCATCGAAAAACGCATGCACGAGATCGTTGGCCGCGACGAACCGTTGACTCGGGAGGTTTGGGATCGCGACAAGGCCATCGATTTCTTCAACGACATGGGCGAGCGCTATAAGGCTGAAATCATCCGAGATCTTCCCGAGGCTGAGGAAATTACGCTTTACCGCCAGGGAGATTTTATCGACCTGTGCCGGGGCCCGCATTTGCCTTCCACCGGACGTTTGGGTTCGGCCTTTAAGCTCACCAAGTTGGCCGGGGCGTACTGGCGCGGGGATTCGCGCAACGAAATGTTGCAACGAATTTACGGCACCGCGTGGCGCACGGACAAAGAATTAAGGGCATACCTGAGCCGTTTGGAGGAAGCGGAAAAGCGCGATCACCGGCGCTTGGGCAAACAACTTGATCTTTTCCATTTTCAAGAGGAAGCCGCGGGCATGGCCTTTTGGCATCCGAAGGGATGGACGCTTTACCGGATATTGGAAGATTACATTCGCGGCCGCCTGGACGGCGCCGGGTATGTAGAGGTCAAAACGCCTCAGCTCGTGGATCGCAAACTTTGGGAAACCTCCGGCCACTGGGAAAAATTCGGCGAGCACATGTACACGACGGAATCGGAAGAGCGCACGTTCGCGCTAAAGCCCATGAACTGCCCGGGCCATGTGCAGATTTATAAGACCGGTTTGCGCAGCTATCGGGATTTACCTTTGCGCATGGCCGAATTTGGCGCCTGCCACCGTTACGAGCCGTCCGGGGCGTTGCACGGATTGATGCGGGTGCGCCAATTCACTCAAGACGACGCCCACATCTTTTGCACCCGGGAACAAATCACGCCTGAGACCGAAGATTTTTGCCGACTGTTGCTGGATGTGTACAAGGATTTCGGATTTGAAGAGGTGAAAATCAACTTCGCCGACCGCCCCGAGGTACGGGCGGGCACGGACGAAGTTTGGGATCAGGCGGAAGGGGCGCTGACCGAAGCCGCCGAGGCCACCGGCATCGAAATCGGTTTGAACCCCGGCGAGGGAGCGTTTTACGGACCAAAATTGGAATTCGTTCTAACCGACGCGATTGGCCGCGACTGGCAATGCGGAACGTTGCAGGTCGATTTCGTCCTGCCCGAGCGCCTGGACGCCAACTACATCGGCGAGGATGGCCAGCGTCATCGGCCAGTCATGTTGCATCGGGCGATCTTGGGGTCGTTGGAGCGATTTATTGGAATTTTGATTGAGCACCATGCGGGGGCGTTTCCACTGTGGCTGGCGCCGGTCCAGGTGGTGGTGGTAACCATCACCCAGGACGGAGACGCATATGCGGCCCAGGTCGCCGAGGAACTGCGGGCCGCGGGCCTGCGGGTTGAACTGGATCTCACCAACGAGAAAATCAATTACAAGGTCCGGGAACATTCCCTGGCCAAGGTGCCGGCGATACTGGCCATCGGTCAGCGCGAGGCCGGCGACGGTACTGTCTCGGTGCGCCGCTTGGGCAGCAAACGCCAAGAAGTCCTTGCGCTTCGCGATGCCGTGGATACACTTGCGGCGGAGGCGCGAGTTCCTGGCCGTGCCGTGGGTTGAGCAAATTTAGGAGTGCAATGAACGAATGAGGTGGGTAGATCGTTAGACGTCCAGTAACCGCACCGCCCGTCCGCAAAGGACCGCGCGTGAACCAAGTCATCACCGTCGCCGAAGTGCGACTCATCGACGAAACTGGCGAGAACGTGGGAGTTCGTGGCACCGAAGAGGCCATCCAAATGGCCCGTGATGCCGGGCTCGACCTTGTCGAAATCTCACCGAATTCTGATCCGCCGGTCTGCAAGATCCTCGATTTTGGCAAGTTCAAATACGAGGACCAGAAGAAGGCGAACGTCGCCCGCAAGAAGCAAAAAACCATTGATATCAAGGAGATCAAGATGCGGCCGGGCATCGATGTCCATGATTACGACGTGAAAATGCGTTCCATGCAAAAGTTTCTGGGCGAGGGCGACAAGGTCAAAGTGACGCTTAGATTCCGGGGCCGGGAAATGGCCCACCAAGAGCGCGGCCTGACAGTCCTGAACCGGGTCCAGGAAGACTTGGAAGAAGTCGCCAAGGTGGAACAATTTCCCACCATGGAAGGCCGTCAAATGACGATGGTCATATCGCCACGCTAGCGGCTACGTAATTCATCGGACGCTTGGCGGATGATTTGCCAGGCGGCGCTGAGTTCCAGGGCAGCAATACCAAACCCCACTGCCAAATCCGGCCACCGGGTGGAAGTTGCCGCCACGGCACCCGCGGCGGCAAGAACCGCGATGTTGTTGATGGCGTCGTTGCGCGTGCACAGCCATACCGAACGAATGTTCGAATCCCCGTGGCGGTACCGGTACAGCATCATCGCCACCCAAAAGTTGACCACCAGGGCGATGATCGCCACCACCGCCATGGTCGTGGCCTCTGGCAGGGCCGGGTGGAAGGCGCGGTATGCGGTGACGATGAGGACCCCTATTCCGAACCCCGCCATCACCAAACCCTTGGCCATTCCCGCCGCCGCCCGCCACATCAACGATCGTGCCGCCACGTACAGGGTCAGAGCATAGGTCGCGCCGTCGGCCAGAAAATCGATGGCGTCAGCTTGCAGGGACGATGAACCCGCCAGAACGCCGGCGGTCCCTTCGACCGCGAACATCCCCCAGTTGGCGATCAGAGCCAGCCACAAAATACGAGCAAACGCGGGGTCGCTGGCGCTGCCTTGATCGGTGGTTTCAGCCATCGTCGGCTTCCATCACATGGTCGGTCATGTCGGTGACCATCGACCGCACATGGCTGTCCGCCGCCGTATAGAAAACATTCTTGCCAGCCCGGCGACGCCGTAAAATCCGCGCCGCCCGCAGCAGGCGCAGGTGATGGCTGACCAAAGACGGCGACAAGCCAAGCTCGGTTGCCAGGGCCCCCACAGCACACTCTTGGTCCAGGCAAGCAAGAACGATCCGCAGCCGATTGGGCTCGCCCATGATCGACAGCATTTCAGCCAGCTCGGCGACTTTGTCTGTTCCCAGCCTGGTCATCGGCCTTTCAATCAAACAAATGAACAGATATTCATCTATACATTCATGACGGCGGGAGGTCAAGCCGATCCAAATGCTGGAAAGTCCGGTCAATCCTTGCGCAACGGTGGATCAGTGGCTATAACCCGGTGCCTTCCAGCGCCAAGGTGATTCGCGCTGGGGCCAAGGAATTTGAAAAATGCCAAAGCTGAAAACCAAAAGCGGCGCGAAAAAGCGTTTCCGCCTGACGGCTAGTGGCAAGGTGCGCGCCGGCCAGGCCGGCAAACAGCACGGTATGATCAAACGCACTAACAAGCAGCTGCGCAACAGCCGGGGCACCAGGATCTTGGCGCCCCAAGATGCCAAGAAGGTCAAAAAACTCATCCCATACGGCTAAATAAATGTCTCGCACCACGCACGCCGTCGCCCGTCTGGCCCGCCACAAAAAGCTGCTGAAAGCAGCCAAGGGCTATCGCGGCCGCAACAAATCCAGCATTCGCATTGCTCAGCGCCGGGTCGACAAAGCGGGTGAGTTCGCTTATCGCGACCGCCGCGCCCGCAAGCGCGATTTTCGCAGACTGTGGATTGTTCGGATCAACGCCGCCGCCCGGCTGCACGGGCTGACCTATGGCCGATTTATCAACGGCCTTAAGACCGCCGGCATCGAGTTGGACCGAAAAGTTTTGGCCGACATTGCGGTCCGCGATCCTGAGGCCTTCAAGTCCCTGGCTGAGGAAGTTCATTCAGCTTTGGCGGCAGCCGCCTAGGCCCAGGGCTCGCCGTAACCGCATTGACACAGGGCCAGTTCAGGCCCGAATGGATAAAGGGCCAGTTCAGGCCCGAAGCCGATACAGGGCCACACCGGGCCCTTTTTCTTTGGGCATTCGCTAGGATACGGCCATGGATGACGTCGATACGATCACCGATCGCTTTTTGAGCCAAATCGCCGACGCCAAAGACAGTGGGGCGTTGGAAGATTTGCGGGTTGCGGCCTTGGGTCGCAAAGGCGCGGTCACCGGATTGATGAAGACCCTGGGTCAGGCGGCGCCGGAAGACCGTAAAACGTTGGGCCAACGGTTTAACGAAGCAAAAGACAAGGTCGCCGCGGCGCTTGAAGCCCGGCGGGCGGAATTGGACCAATTGGAAATGGCGGCGCGCCTTGGTGGCGAATCCGTTGATGTGACCTTGCCCGCGCGGCCTCGCGCACAGGGCAAAATTCATCCGGTGAGCCAGGTCGTCGAGGAAATCACAGCAATCTTCGCCGACATGGGCTTTGCGGTCGCCGAAGGCCCCGACATCGAAGACGACTTCCATAATTTCACCGCCCTGAACATTCCGCCGGAACATCCGGCCCGGCAAATGCACGACACCTTCTATCTGGACCAACAGGGCGATGCCGAAAAATTGGTGCTGCGGACCCATACATCACCGGTTCAAATCCGCCACATGCAATCCACGGAGCCGCCTCACCGCGTCATCGCCCCGGGCCGCACGTACCGCAGCGATTCCGATCAGACCCACACGCCGATGTTCCACCAAGTCGAGGGCCTGGCCATCGACCGGGACATCCACATGGGCCATCTAAAAGGCTGCTTGGTGGATTTCGCCCGCAACATTTTCGGCATTGATGACCTGCCGTTCCGGTTCCGCCCCAGCCATTTTCCTTTCACCGAACCGTCGGCGGAAATGGACATCGGCTGCTCCCGGGTCGGCGGCGAATTGCGCATCGGCGGCGGCGACGATTGGTTGGAAATTTTGGGCTGCGGCATGGTCCACGAACAAGTCCTGAAGCACGCCGGCGTCGACCCGCACGAATGGCAGGGGTTTGCCTTTGGTTTGCGCATCGATCGCATCGCCATGCTGAAATACGGCATCGCCGATCTGCGTTCGTTCTTCGACGGCGATGTGCGCTGGCTGCGCCATTTTGGCTTCGACCCCCTGGACATTCCCAACCTGGCGGCGGGGTTGGCGCGATGAAGTTCACCGTTGATTGGCTGCGCGAGCACCTGGACACCAGCGCTTCCCTGGATGACATAACAAACGCGCTCACCAGTTTGGGGTTGGAGGTCGAAGGCGTGTCCGACCCCACCGCAGCCCTGGCGGCTTTTAGTGTTGCCCGGGTGATCGAAGCCAAGCCCCACCCAGACGCCGACCGGCTGCGGGTCTGCAGCGTGCAAACCAAGGACGGCGTGGTCGAGGTGGTCTGCGGCGCCCCCAACGCCCGCACCGGCTTGGTTGGGGTATTCGCGCCCTCGGGGTCATACATTCCGGGCACCGGAGTGAAGCTTCGCAAATCGAAAATTCGCGGGGTCGCAAGCAACGGC
>JAKZSO010000029.1:0-6932 GCA_047517625.1 Alphaproteobacteria bacterium | reverse complement strand
GGGACTAATCGGTCAGCCCCAAGACGTCTGCCATGCCGTACAGGCCCGGGGCCCGGCCTTGCAGCCACCGCGCCGCCGTGAGTGCCCCCCGGGCGAAGATATCCCTGCTACCGGCCTTGTGGGTCAATTCAATGCGCTCGTCATCCGTGGCGAACAACACCGAATGGTCTCCCGCCACGTTTCCGCCACGAAAGACCCCATAGCCGATTTGGCCCGGCTCGCGGGCACTGGTGATGCCGTCCCGGCCCCGGACAGCCACCGCATCGTGATCCACGCCGCGCCCCGCGGCCACGGCGCCGCCCAGGGCCAGCGCGGTCCCTGATGGGGCGTCCACCTTGTGGCGGTGGTGAATATCGGAAATTTCCACGTCCCAGGCCTCATCCAGGGCCGCCGCCGCCCGCCGCGCCAGAGAAATCAGCAGGTTGACGCCCAGGCTCATATTCGCGGCCCGAACGATGGCCGTCTGGGCCGACGCTTCGATAAGCGCGGCGTCGTCGGCTGCGCTCAACCCCGTGGTGCCACTCACCAACGGTGTGGCGGTGCTGGCGGCAAGTGCGGCGTGGGTCCGGCTTGCGGATGGGGCGGTGAAATCCAGCACGGCGTCGGATGCGGCGAACAGAGCCTCGGCATCGCTGGTTACCGTGATGCCCGTGGACCCCAACCCGGTAATGTCACCCAGGTCACGGCCAATCCAATCGCTGCCGGCGGGCTCTGTTCCGCCGGCAATAGCGGTGTCTGGGCCTGCCGTAATTTGGGTCAACAGGGCCTGGCCCATGCGCCCGCCACACCCCAAAACCCCAATTTTCAAGTCCGGCACGGGCTCTAGTCCTTCAGGTCGTCCCAGAATTCCTTGACCTTACCCAAAAAACTTTCGGATTCCGGGCTGGTTTTCTTGGCTTCGCTGGCATTATCGAACTGGTGCAGCAACTCCTGCTGGGCTGTGGTCAAGTTTACCGGCGTTTCCACGTTGGCCTGGACAAATAAATCCCCAGCCGCCCCGCCGCGCAGGGCGGGCATGCCTTTGCCTTTCAGGCGGAATTTGGACGCCGACTGGCTGCCCGGGGGAATTTTCACCTTGGCCCGGCCCCCGCCCAAATCCGGGACCTCGATGGTGCCGCCCAACGCCGCCGTGACCATGGGAATGTGGGCGGTGAAATACAGATTGGTGCCGTCGCGCTGAAACAGCCGGTGCGGGGCCACCGACAGAAAAATGTACAGATCCCCGGCGGGGCCGCCCCGGGGGCCTGCTTCGCCCTCGCCTTCCAGGCGAATCCGGGTGCCGTCCTCGACCCCCTTGGGAATCGTGACGGACAGGGTTTTTTCGACCCGCACCCGGCCGCTGCCGCTGCAATGTTTGCACGGGTTTTTGATGATTTGGCCGGCGCCCTGGCAGGTGTGGCACGTGCGCTCGATGGTGAAAAATCCCTGCTGGGCCCTGACCCGGCCTAAACCGGCGCAGGTCGGGCAGGTGGCGGGTTTGGTGTCCGCCGCCGCGCCGGTGCCGTGGCATTCTTTGCACTGATCGTGGGTGGGGACCTTGATTTTGGAATTGCGGCCCCGATACGCCTCTTCCAGGGAGATTTCCAAGTTGTAGCGCATGTCCGCGCCCCGGGCCGGGCCGCTGGGATTTTGGCGGCGGCCACGGAATTCGCCGAACAGATCGTCGAACACATCGGCAAACGACGATCCAAACCCGCCAAACCCGCTCTGGCCGGCGCCGGCGCTTCGCACCGCTTCGGCGCCGAATTGGTCAAAGGTGGCGCGCTTCTGGTCGTCGGACAGGACCTCGTATGCCTCGGTGATTTCCTTGAATTTTTGTTCGGCCTTGGCGTCTGTGTTGCGGTCCGGATGGAACTGTTTGGCCAAGTCGCGATAGGCCTTTTTGATTTCGGAGCCCGAGGCTTTGCGGCCCACCCCCAGCACGTTGTAATAATCCGACGCCGCCATTCGTTTCCTACCGCAATTTTCCTATTTCAAAACTTGCCGCCCGCCGAATACAGGACCGCCCAGGACCGGAGGCATCCGGACCTGGGCGGCCGCTGTGTCCTGGTCGATTCTCTTACGCTGATTCGTTCTTTTTGTCGTCGTCCACTTCTTCAAATTCGGCATCGACAACGTCGCCCTCTTCGGTTTCGGCCTCGGCCTCCTCGCCGTCTTCCGAAGTCTCGCCGTCCGCGGTCTCGCCGACATCGCCCTGGTCCTGGGCCTGGTACATGGCCTCACCCAGTTTCATGGATGACTGGGTCAAGATTTCGGTCTTGGCCCGAATGGCGTCGACGTCTTCGCCTGCGATGGCGGCTTTCAAGGCTTCGATGTCGCCGGAAATGGCTTCCCGGTCGCCCTCGTCGATCTTTTCGCCGTACTCCGACAGTGTCCTTTCCGTGGTGTGGACCAAGGCTTCGGCATGGTTTCTGGCCTCGGCCGATTCCCGGCGCTTCTTGTCTTCCTCGGCGTGGGATTCGGCGCTTTTGACCATTTCCTCCACTTCCGTGTCGGACAACCCGCCCGATGCCTGGATGCGCACTTGCTGCTCTTTGCCGGTGCCCTTGTCTTTGGCGGAAACGTTGACGATGCCGTTGGCGTCGATGTCGAACGTCACGTCAATTTGGGGGACACCCCGGGGGGCGGCCGGAATGCCGACCAAATCGAATTGGCCAAGTAATTTGTTGTCAGCCGCCATTTCCCGTTCACCCTGGAACACGCGGATGGTGACAGCGGCTTGGCTATCCTCGGCGGTGGAAAACACCTGGCTTTTCTTGGTCGGGATGGTGGTGTTGCGCTCGATCAGCCGGGTGAAAACGCCACCCAAAGTCTCGATACCCAACGACAACGGTGTCACATCCAACAACAGCACGTCCTTGACGTCGCCTTGGAGCACGCCGGCCTGGATCGCCGCGCCTATGGCCACGACTTCGTCCGGATTCACGCCCTTGTGCGGGTCCCGGCCAAAAAAGTTCTTCACCTTTTCGATGACCTTGGGCATGCGGGTCATGCCGCCGACCAACACGACTTCGTCGATTTCGCCGGCGCTGAGTTCGGCATCCTTTAGGGCTGCTTTGCAGGGCCCCATGGTGCGCTCGATCAAGTCGTCCACCAACGCTTCCATCTTTGCCCTGGTAAGCTTCATGGTCAGATGCTTCGGCCCAGAGGCATCGGCGGTAATGAACGGCAGGTTGATTTCGGTCTGGGTGGCGCTGGACAGCTCGATCTTGGCCTTTTCAGCCGCCTCTTTCAGGCGTTGCAGGGCCAAACGGTCGCCGCGCAAGTCAATCCCAGCCTCTTTCTTGAATTCGTCGGCGAGATATTCCACCAGGCGCATGTCGAAATCTTCGCCACCCAGGAACGTATCGCCGTTGGTGGATTTGACTTCGAAAACGCCGTCGCCCAGTTCCAGCACCGAAATATCGAACGTGCCGCCGCCCAGGTCGAACACCGCGATGGTCGATGCTTTATTGGTGTCCAGGCCATAGGCCAAGGCCGCCGCCGTCGGCTCGTTGATGATGCGTTTGACTTCCAGTCCGGCGATCTTGCCGGCGTCCTTGGTGGCTTGGCGCTGGGCGTCGTTGAAATAGGCGGGAACCGTGACGACCGCTTCGGTCACCGGCTCGCCACGGTAGGATTCCGCCGTTTCCTTCATTTTCTGCAAAATGAAGGCGCTGACCTGGCTGGGCGCGTAAGTTTCGCCCTGGGCCTTGACCCAGGCGTCGCCGCTGTCCGATTTGACGATGGCATAAGGCACCATTTCGATGTCCTTCTCGGTCATCGGATCGTCAAAGGTACGGCCGATCAGGCGCTTGATGGCGAATAAAGTATTTTCAGGGTTGGTAACGCCTTGGCGCTTTGCCGCCTGGCCTACTAGACGCTCGCCGTCGTCGGTAAAGGCAACCATGGACGGTGTGGTCCGCGCGCCTTCGGCGTTTTCAATGACTTTGGGGTCTTTGCCGTCCATGACGGCGACGCACGAATTCGTGGTCCCCAGATCGATTCCGATAATCTTTCCCATAGATCCCTCTTAATGCGGCAGGTCCGACCGGACTTCAAACAATGGCGCCGTTTGGACCCCCAAAACAACCGAAAAACCGTCCCGGATCAGGTCCGGTCCGGGTTGTTCGATATATAGGAACGCCGAGCCGATTTCGCAACCGGTTCGGGGCCTACCGCCGGTCCGGGCCACCGTGTAGTCTG
This sequence comes from Alphaproteobacteria bacterium, assembly GCA_047517625.1. Classification (GTDB taxonomy): domain Bacteria; phylum Pseudomonadota; class Alphaproteobacteria; order UBA2966; family CAIVPW01; genus JABHVE01. The sequence continues at coordinate 2,747 of JAKZSO010000029.1, read as the reverse complement.
CGCCCTGGCAATAACAAGCTGATAACCGGTGGAGAGAGTGCATGAGGGTACGGGTTGGGTTGGCGGTGATCGCCATCATTTGCGGCTGGTTGGGCTTGGGCCCGGTGTGGGCGGCGGATTTTCAGGTCGGGGCCATTTCCATTGATGACCCCTGGGCCCGCGGCTCCCTGCGTGAGCGCGGAAATTTCAGCGTTTATTTCACGATCAGCAACGCCGGCGACTTTGATCGCCTGATTCTAGCGACCACGTCGGTCGCCGAAGAAATCGAATTTCGTGAGACGGTCGTCCAATCGGACATTATCCGGGCGGCCCGGCTCAACGGTGTCAACATTCCCAACGGCACGCATTCCTTTAACCCTCAAAGCGCGTTTCTGCTGTTGCTGCGGGCCAACGCGGTAGTGGAGGGAACGGTTATCAGCGTCGAACTGACGTTCGAAAATGCGGGCGTCCTGGAAATTCAGGTGCCGATTCTCGACCCTCGCGCCCTCGGCCCCAACTAAGGCTCAAGCCTCGGTATCCAAATTTCCGCCGGACTCACCGTCCGGGTCGCCCGCCTCTACGCCGAGACCGGCGGCCGGGGCCTTGGCAATCCCCACCATGGCCGGCCGCAACAGCCGGTCACCGATGACAAAACCGTCCTGGATGACCTGGACGATGACGCCGGGTTCCTGGGCCGTGGTTTCAACCTCGAACATGGCCTGGTGGAGGTTGTGATCGAAAGTTTCGCCCATGGGCGAGACCACTTTGATCCCGTGGCGTTCCAGGCTCGCCAGTAAATCGCGCTCGGTCATTTCGACCCCATCCAACAACGCCCTGGCGGCGGACGCCTCGGCCCCCGCCAGCGCCTCACTTTGGTCCATCGCGGCGTCCGCCGCACTCGCACCTTTCGCCGCGTCCGCCGCACTCGCTGGTTTCGCGGCGTCCGCCGCACTCTCGCCTTTCGCGGCGTCCGCCGCGCTTGCCCCTTTCGCGGCGTCCGCCGCACTATCGGCCTTGGCGCTGTCGATGGTGCGGCGCAAATTGTCGGCGACGGTCAGCATGTCCCGGGCGAAATTGGTGACGGCGTATTTCGATGCATCGGCGCGGTCGCGGTCGGCCCGGCGCCGTACGTTCTGGGTTTCCGCCATGGCCCGCAGCAACTGATCCTTCATGCCTGAAACCTGTTCTTCGGGCGTTAGAACGATGGGCTCGGGTGCGATCTCTAGATCGTCCACCTCCGCGTCGTCGGCTGCGGCCTGGTCTTCCAGATGCTCGATGTCTTCATCAAAATCATCGGACTCCGGGCCAATCTCCTCTGGATTTTCGCCGTCGTGCAGATCGTCCTGTTCGCCGCCGCTGGTCATCGCCATTGTCTCCTCACCCCACCAATCTCCCAACCACCTTGGCCGTGTAGTCAACCATGGGAATGATGCGCGCATAGTTCAACCGGGTCGGGCCAATGACGCCGATGGCGCCGACGATATCCGCCCGGGAATTGGAATAGGGCGCCACCACCATGGCGCTGCCAGTCATTTCGAACAACTGGTTTTCCGAGCCGATGTAGATGCGCACGCCTTCGGCGCCGTCGGCCAAGTCCAGCATACGCAAAATGTCTTGTTCCGCTTCCAGGGCGTCGAACAGCTTGCGGATGCGCTCCAAATCTTCCACGGCATTTACGTCGTTTAGCAATTTTGCCTGGCCGCGCACAATCAATGCGCTCGGCCCCTGGCCTCCGGCCCAGGTCGCTAGGCCCGCCTCCACCACCCGTGCGGTCAGATCGTCCAATTCCGCCGTGTGCTGGGTGATTTCCGTGGTGATTTCGTCACGGGCTTCGGCAAACGTGCGCCCGGCAAGACGGGAATCCAGGTAGTTCGAAGCCTCGATCAATCCCGATTGGGGCATATCCGTGGGGATATCGGCGACGCGGTTTTCGACAATTCCGTCCTCGGTGACCAAGATCACCAGGGCCCGGCCCGGGGCCAGCCCGACCATCTCGATATGCTTGACCCGGGAATCCACTTTCGGCGCCATGACGACGCCGGCGCACCTGGAAAGCCCCGACAACATGTCCGAGGCCTCTTTCAGCGTGTCTGGCAGGCTGCGGCCGACGGCGGCGCAGCGGGCTTCGATGGCGCCTTGTTCGTCCTCGGTCAGGTCGCCAATCTCCAGCAAGCCGTCGACGAAGAACCGCAAACCGGCATCGGTGGGAACCCGGCCGGCGGAGGTGTGCGGGGAATACAAAAGCCCGGCACTTTCCAACTCCGCCATGACGTTTCGCACCGAAGCCGGCGACAGGGTTTGCCCCAACCGGTTTGCCAAGGTGGCAGACCCAATCGGCTCCCCGGTTTCCACATAGGAATCGACGATGTGCCGGAAAATTTCCCGGGAGCGCTCGTTTAATTCGTTGATCATGGGCCCAAGGGCAGACAACAGCGAACAAAGGTGGCCAGGCGCGACCGCCCAGACCCCGCAAAATTCAAAAGGACGCCTGTCGAATGTATGGTTCCGGCCAGCCATCGTCAACGCGGGGCGCCGGGCGCTGAAATTTCCCAAACCGGCGGCGATCTGCTCTAGAGCATGATCAGACAATATGAAACCATTTGACCGAAATTCTTTTGCCCCGTGGCTAGGCGCGCTTTTGATGGCGATGCGACCCATCGGCGAGGAAGCGCAACAACGCCACCGTGCAAAAGAATCCGGCCTTCGGTGGGGCCAATCGGCTTGCCGGGTTCGTTGCGACGCTCGACCGATGGCGCCGCATCGCGCTT
>JAKZSO010000028.1:0-7028 GCA_047517625.1 Alphaproteobacteria bacterium | reverse complement strand
AATCTCACGTGTCAAGGGAAAAGTGGCTAAAACGCCGTTTTGGAAGCGGTTTTCAGGCAACTTCGTGATATGTGCCAACTACACCTGATCGTAGCGAAAACAGGACTTCTCGTGGTCGTTGACCATGCCCACGGCCTGCATGAAGGCATAGCAAATGGTGGGGCCGACGAATTTGAAGCCCCGTGCCTTCAGGGCCTTGCTCATGGCTTTGCTTTGCGGTGTTTCGGCTTGGATGTCCTGCCACGATTTCCATGTGTTGCGGATCGGTTTGCCGCCGACAAAGCCCCAAAGGAATTCCGAAAAATCTTCGCCGGCCTCGCGCATGTCCAGATACGCTCTGGCGTTGCCGATTGTGGCGGCAATTTTGGCGCGGTTGCGGACGATGCCGGCGTCGGCCATCAAGGATAAGGATTTTTTTTCCGTGTACCGGGCGATTTTCTCTGGCTGAAAGCCGTCGAGGGCTTTGCGGAAATTTTCCCGTTTGCGCAGGATCGTCAGCCAACTGAGACCCGCTTGAAATCCGTCCAGCGTCAGCTTTTCGAACAGCACCGGACTGGCGAAAATGGGCACCCCCCATTCGTCGTCGTGATACGCGATGTATTCAGGGTCCTCCGACGGCCACGAGCATCGGTGGACCACTCGAACGGTTGCACTCACGCGTCGCCGGCCCCGCCGGCGGGCGAAGGCTCCCGGGTCTCTTCGCCAAACCAATCCTGGGCCACAGCAGTCAGCTGTGCGTCGCCCGCGGCAAACGCTTCGCCGGAGTCCGCCGACTGGGCCACCAGCTCCAACCGCAGCATCGCCATGGCGATCCCGTGTTGGCCTGATCGAACAACTCCAGCCTTTTTGTCCCCTAAAGTCACCGATGTGCCCGGGGCGGGTGTTGGGCCCTGCACATCCACGCGGAACAAACGCTTGCGAATGGTGCCGCGATAATGGGTGCGCGCGGTCAGTTCCTGGCCCACATAGCAGCCCTTGGTGAAGTCGATGGCGTTGAGGTCGTCCATCCCGGACTCTAACGGGAATCCTTTGTCCACCGCCATGTCGGCGCTGGAATCCGGCACTCCGTGGCTTAGCCTCAAGCGATCGTAAGCGGCACAGTCGCCTTGCTGAAACCCCAGGCTTGTCAAAGCCCCGGGCACGTCCTCCACCGGAATAATAACTCGTGCGCCCATGGCCCCAAGCCTGGGATCGGTCATGGCCACGCCGTCGCCCAGTGGCGCGGTGTTGCCGGGGTCAGGCGACAACCCCAGCGCCGCCAGGGCACCATCTCCGAACGCGGCGGACACCGTGTATTGATCGGACAATTGGGTGAACGTCACATCGGCGCGCAGCCGGTACAGGGTGAGCCTGCGTTCCAGATCGTCCAGACGCTCACCCTCGCAGTCCAGGACAAGCGTCCCATGGCCGAGTCGGGCGACAAAAAAGTCATGAAGGAGCTTGCCCTGCGCAGTGAGCAGCAGGCTGTAGACGGAGGTGTCGGGCCCGACGCGTTCAACATCGTTGGAGATCAAGTTTTGCAGAAACTCAATGGTGTCGGGGCCGCTCAACGCCAAAATTCCCCGCCGGGGCAGCGTCGTGAATGTCAGGGCGGTCATCGGCGGCGTTCCATGGTTGGTGTATCAACTAGAGCGAAGCGCGGCCCATTACAAGGTGCAGAACTCGCCACAGGATGCCGAGCTAACCGCTGGCGGCTTGGAACCGGGAGTCTGAGGGCGTATAAGGGCCACCAGAGATTCGGGCTGAGACAAAACCCGGAAAATCGGCGCGAAAGATGGCGCGGACATGAAAATCCTTTTCATCACGTCTAACCGAATTGGCGATGCCGTCCTCTCCACCGGATTGCTCAATCACCTTATTCAACAACACCCAGAAGCGCATGTCACCCTGGCGTGTGGGCCGGAGGCCGCGCCGCTTTTTTCGCAAACCCCCAACGTCGTCAACATTCTGGCCTTCGCCAAGCGCAAACGCCGGGGCCACTGGTACCGCCTGTGGAAGCAGGTGGCGGGCAAGCGTTGGGATTTGGTGGTTGACCTGCGCGCCTCGGCCATCGCCTGGACGATTGTTGCCAAACAGCGGAAGATTTACCGCCCCGGGGGCATCGGCCACAGGGTGGTGCATTTATCGGAATTTCTGGGCGTCGATCCGCCAGCCGCGCCGGTCATGTGGTTCGGGCCAACCCAGGTGACCGCGGCCAAAAAGGCGATCCCCCCGGGCGGCCTGGTGTTGGGCATTGGCCCAACCGCCAACTGGGGCGGTAAGCAATGGGCGGGGTCAAAATTTTCGGAATTGATCCAAGCGTTGACCGCGCCGGGAGCGATTTTTGCCGACGCACGGGTGGCGGTGTTCGGGGCGGCGTCTGAACGGGGCGCGGCGTTGACCGTGTTGGAACGCATCCCTAAGGAGCGCCGGATCGATCTGGTCGGGCGGATGGATATTTTCACTTCCGCGGCATGTTTGCAGGAGTGTGACATGTACATCGGCAATGATTCGGGATTGATGCATTTGGCCGCCGCCGCCGGTACCCCGGCCCTGGGCCTGTTCGGACCCAGCAGGGAAACCATGTACGGGCCGTGGGGGGACCACTGTGCCTCGGTGCGGACGGTTGCGACCTTTGAGACGCTGTCGGCATTGCCCGGATTTAACCCGTCCCACACCAAGAGCTTGATGGATTCCCTTGCCGTGGATGTGGTCGAGGAAGCCGCCATCGCATTGTGGCTACGTACTGGCGCGCGCGACGCTGCCCGCGTCGGCGCCGGCGACGATGGGGCAATTGCTCCCGTGACCGCGGTCAGCTAGGCCGGACTTGCGCGTTCTCCAAATCATGGCGGGTGCCTCTCAGGGTGGCGCCGAGACCTACTTCGGCGATCTGGTGCTGGCCTTGGCCCGGGCCGGGTTGGATCAACACGCGGCCATTCGAACGAATGCACCGCGCGCGGCCTTGCTGCGAGACGGCGGTATTGCCACCACCGAACTGAAGTTTGGCGGCCTGGATTTCTCCACCCGACGCGGCTTGCAGGCGATCATCAATGACTTTAAACCCGCAGTGGTCCAAACCTGGATGAACCGCGCCACCCGCCATTGCCCCAGGGGAAATTTTGTCCACGTAGGGTGGCTAGGTGGGTACTACGCGCCCAAGTACTTTACCCGGTGCGACCATGTGGCCGGCGTGACCCAGGACATCATCGATCACATGCGCAATCATGGCGGGTGGGTAGGATTAAATTCCCATTACCTGCCCACTTTTGCCGCCAACGTACCTGCGCCGCCTGTGCCCCGCGCCACATTTGAAACGCCAGACGACGTGACATTATTCCTGGCGTTGGGCAGGCTCCACACCAACAAGGCGTTCGACATTTTGTTGGAAAGTTTGGCGCTGATCCCGGGGCCGTACCTGTGGATCGCCGGGGAAGGCCCGCTGGAAGCGGAGCTCAAACAGCAGGCGGAGAAATTGGGCCTAGGCGGCCGGGTTCGGTTTTTGGGCTGGCGTACCGATCGCGAGGCGTTGCTGGCGGCGGCGGATGTTTGTGTTATGCCGTCCCGGTTTGAGCCCTTCGGCACGGTGATGGCCGAGGTCTGGGCAGCCAAGACGCCGCTGATTGTGGCCGCCGCTGATGGGCCGAGGCGCACGGTCATTCCAAACGTCGACGCGATTCTTGTGCCCATGGACGATGTTGCGGCGTTGGCCGATGCCATGCGACGCTTGATCGCCGAGCCTCTGTTCGCCGAGGCCTTGGTCAAAAGCGGTTTTGAGCATTATCAGTCAACATTCAACGAGGAAGCCGTAGTGAAACAGTACCTCGAATTCTATTCTGCGATCACGGCTTAACGGGCGATGTCGGCGCCCTACGACCTTGTTGTGCGCGGCGCTGAATGCGTCTTGCCCTCTGGGATAGCCCGCGCCGACATCGGCATCCACGACGGCCGCATTGCCGAGATTGGAATGCTTGCCAAGGTGGCCACCGAACACACGATCGAGGCCAAGGGCCTGCACGTTTTGCCAGGTGTCATCGACACCCAGGTCCACTTTCGTGAGCCCGGCAACGAACACAAAGAGGATTTGGACACTGGCACTCGGGCGGCGATCCTGGGCGGGGTCACGGCAGTGTTCGAAATGCCCAACACCGCGCCTGCCACTACAACGGCGGATGCCCTGGCGGACAAGCTTGCCCGCGCCAAAGATCGCGCCTGGTGCGACTACGCGTTCTATGTTGGCGCGACGCCTGAAAATGCGGGAGATCTTGGCGAGCTGGAGCGTCTGCCCGGATGCTGCGGCATAAAAATCTTCATGGGTTCGTCCACCGGCACGCTGCTGGTGGCGGACGATGATGCACTGGCCCGTGTGGTGTCCAACGGGGTTCGCCGGTTCGCGGTCCATGCCGAGGATGAGGCCCGGCTGATCGAGCGCAAAGCCATCGCCGAGGCGGCGGCCGATGTCCATGCCCATCCCGAATGGCGGGACCCCGAGACGGCGCTGCGTGCCACCCAGCGCATCATCGCCTTGGCGGCCACGGTTGGGCGGCCTGTCCATGTGCTTCACGTGAGCACCGCGGAGGAGATGGCTTTCCTGAACGGCCATTCCGCGGCGGTCAGTGTTGAGGTCACGCCCCAGCACCTGACCCTTGCGGCACCGGAATGCTACGACGATCTAGGCACCCTTGCCCAAATGAACCCGCCCATCCGCGATGTCCGGCACCGAGATGCGTTGTGGACCGGGGTGGGCAACGGCACGGTGAACGTGATTGGATCTGACCACGCCCCCCACACCCGGGAAGAAAAGTCGGCGGACTACCCGGCCACTCCGTCCGGAATGCCGGGGGTTCAAACCTTGTTGCCGGTGATGTTGGACCACGTCAATGCCGGGCGCCTGACACTGGAACGCTTGGTGGAACTGGTGAGCAGCAATCCGGCGCGGCTGTTTGGGGTCAAAGGCAAGGGCGGCCTAGTCAAAGGCAACGATGGCGATTTGACCTTAGTGGATTTAAGCGCGCCCCGAACCATCGCCGACGATTGGATCGCGAGCCGCTGCGGGTGGACGCCGTTTCATGGCCGTGTCGTCAGCGGTTGGCCGGTCGGCACGGTCATTCGCGGCCACGTCGTCATGCGCGAGGACGAAATCCTCGACTCCCCCAAAGGCGCGCCCCTGCGCTTCACCGACCCGGCCCCTTAAAGACCGTCGGCGTTAATTCGCCGCTCTTGGCTGCGGATTTTGGCGATGGTGATCTCGCCGGGAGCCGCGAACACCCGCCCCGACACCCCAATGCGGTCAAGCATCAAGCCCAGGTTACGCACCAGCCGCGCATCCTCGATGGAGCTCTTGTAAGAAATTTCGCAATGGCGCGGGATGCAGTAGATCGGGCGGTGAGACTGGTAGCCGGAAAAGACCGCCAAGTAATCCTCGGCAAACAGCATGTCTTCGTCGGTAAATCCGTCGAATACCAGGGTCCAGGTGTTGACGAGGCCGCCGCCGACATAGATGACTGCGATCTCGGTCCCGCGCGCCTGATCGTCCAACATTTCGGTCAGCACGTCGCCAAGGGCCGCCGCCAAAACCCGGGCGTGGTCCCCGACCGATTCCAGCAAGCAATCGTTGTCGCAATCAATGGGCGCGGTCCAATTATCCGGCGCGTTAACCTCGAAGTTTCCCAAGGATCGGCCTTCCGGCATTTTCACTAGCCGGCCTTCGATGCGCACCGAAACGAGCGACGCCACGTGGGTCTGAACCGCGCTGGGGTAGATCGAAAAAATTACCGCCACATCGATCGGTGGCTGTCGCACCATGCGGGCCACTGCAATGACGTCTTCGAGCGAGCGGCGCGAGCGATCGGGGCCTAAATTTCCGGTGACCGCGACCTCGTCCCAAACGTCGAAGCCACCGGCTTGCAGCTCATTCATCAGCGCTGCCTGGACTCGGTTAAAGACGCGGTTGCCTCGGGGGACGGTATCCGGGTCGGCGTCCTCACCCATGACCAATACGTTCAACGATCCAGAGGCAAACGGGGACGGCGCGGCGGTGGCGCATGCGCCGAGCGCGGCGGCGATCCCGCCCAAGAAAATCAGGCTGGCCACGAGCGAAAAGGCTCCCGGTGGAAAAATCTTGCTCATCTACGCCTCCCATGGCCAATCAACTTCACCCTGGCAAATGGACTGCCCAGAGGGCAAATACGGAGTCGCTTGATTTCAGCGTCCCATGGTAGCTTTGCAGGGAGCAAAACCCAACCGACATGGCCGAACCGCTCTGGCCGGTCCATTACGCTATTTAACGGAAGCACGGTGGTGAATTCGGGTTATCGAATCATTCGTGGTCTGGGTGATGACGGCTTTGGCCGTCATCACCCTGTTCGCCGCGCCCGCACTTGCCGAAATCACCAATCCCACCGGCGTCGCGGTGATCATCGGCAATTCGGAATATGAACGGGGACTGCCCGAGGTGACATACGCGGGCAACGATGCCGACGCATTCCGGGCCTATGTGATCGACGTGCTTGGCTACGATCCCGAAAACATTATTGACCTGAGAAATGCCAGTCAGGCCCGCCTGGTTGAGACCTTTGGAAACAACGAAACCCACCGTGGTCTACTTTGGCGGCTGGTTGATCCCGGAATTTCGGATGTCGTGGTTTTCTATTCCGGCCATGGCGTGCCGGGTGAGGATCGCAGGGCCTACCTTTTGCCAGTAGATGCAAATCCCGACGTGCCCGAGATCAACGGCTACGCGCTGGATTTGCTGTATAGGAACTTGGCCAAGCTTGAGGCGCGATCGGTGGCCGTGTACTTGGACGCCTGTTTCTCGGGCCAATCGTTTGGAGGAACACTTTCCAGGACATCTGGCCTTGGAATTTCTCCGACGCTCCCCGCCGCCGCGGGTGGGTTTGGGGTTCTAACAGCTGCCGCAGCGGATCAAGTTGCGGTGTGGGACGATGAAGCGAAGCATGGCGTCTTCACCAAGCATCTGCTGGATGCTCTGTATGGCGCTGCCGACGCTAGCGATTTTGGTGATGGTGACAACACCATCACCTTGGCCGAGG
>JAKZSO010000027.1:0-4134 GCA_047517625.1 Alphaproteobacteria bacterium | reverse complement strand
GGCCTCAACCAGCTGGGAGTGGCGGGCGCCCACGTCTGAGAGGTCGGATCCGCGCATGTCGGCGTGGCTCAGGTCGGCCCGGGTCAGGTCGGCCTTGGCCAATGACGCCCGGCGCAGGTCCGCGCCCGACAAATTGGCGCTCGTCAAATTGGCGCTTTCCAGGTTCGCATCGGCCAGGATTGCTTTTCTCAGGTCGGCATTTTCCAAATTCGCGCCGGTAAGGGTGGCGCCGTCAAAATTGGCCGAATTGGCCCGGACGGAGCTCAGATTGGCATTGGTCAAATCCGCCCCCGCCATGGTCACAGGCGCCATTTGGATCTGCGGCATAAATGCGTCGGCCAGCGATGGGGATTGGATTTCGGGCGTGCCGGCGTCCCCCAGTTTAGACATCGTTACCTCGGGGCCCTTGCCAACCAGGATCGGGCCAAGGTCGGTAACCCGGTGGCGCAAGCGGGTCAGGTCGGCGCCTTTAAAATTCGCCCCCGCCAGTTTGGCATCCTTGAAGTACGTCCCCCGCAAGTCGGCAACGCCAAAATCGGTCTCCTCGGCGTCCGCCCCCTGAAATTTTGCCCCGCGCAACTCGGCGTTGCGGAAATTGCAGCCCGTGATGACAGCGTCCCTGAAATCGGCGTCGGTCAGGATCGCGTCGCGAAAGTTCAAATTGGGCAGCCGCAACCCAGATAGGTTCTGGCCGGTAAGGTCAGCGCGGACGCCGTCCGCCTGTTTGTGTAAAAACCGCTGGTGCCTGTTGATCGCCGCGACAAATTCTTTCGGGGTCATCAGGGCGTGTTCCTCCAGCATGGCGCGTTAAGGCCATTTTAACCATAAAACCCGCGGCCAAGTCGAAGACCTTCAAGGCGCGGCCCCGGATTGCCGCCACGCGCCTACGCAGCGGCGGGCTCGTACGCGGAAAGATCGGTGATGGTGGGGTGGTCGCCGCACAGCGAACAGGCCGGGTCGCGGCGGACTTTGACCTTGCGCCAGGCGGCGTTAAGGGCGTCGTAGATCACCAGAGACCCCGACAGGCTTTCGCCGATACCCAAGATTTCTTTCATGATTTCAACGGCTTGCAGGGACCCCACGGTCCCGGCCAGGGCCCCCAAAATCCCGGCCTCGGCGCAGCTGGGCACCATGCCTGGGGGCGGCGCCTGGGGGTAAATGCAGCGATAACACGAATGCTCAGGCCCTAAATGGGATTTGAAGGTGGAGAGTTGGCCATCGAACTGGGACAGCGCCGCCGACACCAGGGTCTTGCCCGCCAAATGACAGGCGTCATTGACGAGAAATCTCGTGGAGAAATTGTCGCTGCCGTCGGCGACAATGTCGTAATTCTCCAACAGTCCGAAGATATTGGTGACGTCCAGGCGCAGCGTGTGGGTGACCAAATTCACGTCGGGGTTCAGAGCGCCGACCACGGCCGCCGCACTTTCGGTCTTGGCCATGCCCACCCGGTCGGTGGTATGCAAAATTTGGCGTTGCAGATTGGACAACGAAACGTCGTCGTCGTCGATGACGCCGATGGTGCCGACCCCGGCGGCGGCCAGGTACATGACCACCGGCGAGCCCAAGCCGCCCGCGCCCACCACCAGCACCCGGGCCTGCAACAGCTTGGCTTGACCCGCGCCGCCCACGTCTTTGAGGATGATATGGCGGGCGTAGCGCTCGATTTGAGCTTCGGTGAACTCCATTTGAGCTTTAGAGGTCGTCGAACAACGGGGTCGACAAGTAACGTTCCGCCATGGACGGCAACACGGTGACGATCATCTTCCCGGCCATGTCCGGGCGGGCCGCTACCTCGAACGCCGCCGCCAACGCCGCACCCGAAGAAATGCCACAGGGCAGGCCCTCCATGCGCGCCGCCATCCGTGCCATCTCGAACGCGGTCTGGTTGGCGATGGTGATGACCTCGTCGATGACCTCGGTGTTCAGGTTGCCGGGGACAAACCCCGCGCCGATGCCCTGGATCTTGTGGGGGCCGGGCTGGCCGCCCGACAATACGGGGCTGTCTTCAGGCTCCACCGCGACCATTCGCAATGATGGATTGCGCTGCTTGAGCAATTCCCCGACCCCCGTAAGTGTGCCACCTGTGCCAACACCCGAGATTACGACATCCACACCACCATCGGTATCGGCCCAGATTTCCTCCGCCGTGGTGCGCCGATGGATGTCGGGGTTGGCGGGATTTTCGAACTGCTGCAGCATGACAGCGTCGCCGATCTCCGCCACCAGTTCCTCGGCCTTGGCGATGGCGCCTGACATGCCGTTGCCCGCCGGCGTCAGCACCAACTCGGCGCCCATCAGCAACAGCATTTTGCGGCGCTCCATGGACATGCTTTCGGGCATGGTCAGGATCAGCCGGTAGCCTTTGGCGGCGCAAACAAACGCCAGGGCGATGCCGGTGTTGCCGGACGTGGGCTCTACGATGGCGGTGTCGGGGCCGATTTCGCCGGCGGCCTCGGCCGCCTCGATCATGGCCAGACCGATCCGGTCCTTGACCGAGCTCAACGGGTTGAGGAACTCCAATTTACCCAGGACTTGGCCCGTAACGCCGAAATGCGCCGACATGCGGGGCAGGCGCACCAAGGGCGTGCCGCCGATCGTGTCCAACAGGCTGTCGTAAATGCGCCCCGGTGCGTGGCCGTCAGTGTTCATAAGAGTTCATGCTCTAGATATCGAATTGAACCCGCTCGCCGGATTGGCTGTCGATGCCTTTGGCTTGGGCGCGCTGGCAAAGGTCTTCGATGGTGATCGAGTCCAGCTCCTTCATGATGGTTTCGCTCAAATCCCGCCACAGGGGCCGCACCACCCGGGTGGCCAATTCCGAGCCGTTGCCGCCCGCCAATGGGTCTTGGCCGTCCTCGCCATCGTCCACCACCCGGACCACCTGGCCGACGGTGATGCGCCGACGTTCCCGGGCCAGCCGATAGCCACCCCGGGGGCCGCGCACGCCCTTTAGCACGCCGGCCCGGACCAAGCGCTGCATGACCTGTTCCAAATAGCGTTGGGGGATGCCCTGGCGTTTGGTGATGTCCCGGGATTGGGCCGGGTCTTCGCCGGCGTTATAGGCGATATCGACCACGGCTTCGAGGGCATAGACCATTTTCTTGGAAAGCCGGAACATGGCCATGGCTAGCGGCCGCCATCGGCGGTCAGATCGGTGATGCCGCCGGTGGAGCCAAACGCGCCGTCGCCGCGCTGGGTGTCTGGAATTTCGCCGGTCTCGACCCATTCGATCTGTTCGGTCCGGGCGATAACCAGTTGGGCCACGCGCATGCCACGCTCCACCGCGAACGGCTCGGTGCCGAGGTTGGTGAGCAACACCCGGACCTCGCCGCGATAATCGGAATCGATGGTGCCCGGCGCATTCAGAACCGTGATCCCGAATTTCCAGGCCAAGCCGGACCGCGGTCTGATCTGGCCCTCGGTGCCCTTGGGCAGGGCAATCTTGATGCCGGTGGGGATCAACGCCCGCGCCGATGGCTCCAGGATAACCGGGTCGGTCGCGGCCACGGCGGCCACCAGATCGAGCCCCGCGGCCCCCGGCGAAGCGTAGGCGGGCATCGGCAAATCATCGGTCCCGGGCAGCCGTTCCAGCGGCACCTGGGTGACAAAGCTCGGAGTGGTCATGCGGCGCCTGCCAGGGCTGCAAGGTGCGAGGCGATTTTGGCCACCAGCCGCTCCGCCACCTGGACTTTTTCCATGGCCGGCCATGACTCCGTGCCCGTGGCGGTGATCAGGTGCACGGTATTGTGGTCGCCGCCAAAGACTTCGGCGCCGGGGGCGACGTTGTTGGCGATGATCCAATCGCAGGACTTGCTAATACGTTTGGCCGCGGCAATTTCAACCAGCGCTTCGGCGTTGGCCTCTGTTTCGGCGGCAAAGCCAACCACCAGTCCGGGCCGGTCCGGGCCCGGCGTGCCGAGGGTCGCCAGAACGTCCGGGTTTTCCACCAAGTTCAGCACCGGCGGCTTGGATTTCTTGATTTTCGTGGATTGCGGATCGTCCACCCGCCAGTCGGCCACCGCGGCGGCGCACACGGCGATATCGGCGGGCAGGGCGGCCTGGCACTCGGCAAACATGTCAAGGGCGGTTCGCACCCGCCGGACCGTCACCCCGTCCGGGTCAGGCAAGTCG
>JAKZSO010000026.1:0-3514 GCA_047517625.1 Alphaproteobacteria bacterium | reverse complement strand
CGCTGAAATTCGATTCCTACGCGCTCGACATGGTATCGAGGGCAACCGTGGTCGCGAAACTCACCCAGGCCGGAGTGGCGCCGGGCGTCGCGCTGGCGGCCGTGGGACTGGCGGATGACGAGTGAAGTCTGCCCGGAGTGCGATGCGCCCCGCGACGGGTGCGGGCGGTGCCCCTGCGGGAGCTTCGCCGCGCCCGTTCCGGCACCGGAGCGGGGCCTACCGCCCCCGGAGCGTGGGGCTTTGCGTGGGCCTGACCCCCTACCCATCCGAAAATAGTAGCCTTTTCAACGGCTTACGGGCCGCAACCGAATTCCACCCCATCCGCCAGCCACAACCGAGATTTCGCGTTCGACGCTCTCGCGCCGGCGGCCAAGCCGGCGGCTTAACCGGGTGGATCCGGCCACCACTCAACGAAGCCGTTGCGGTTGGGCATCTGGACTTGGGGCAAGGTGGTGGCGTTCATGACATCGGTGGGCTCGATAATCCGGTCCTGCATGAGGATGTAGGCGACCAACGCGTATACCTCGGCGTCCGTGAGTGACTGCGGTTCATACAGAGGCATGGCCCGGCGGATATAATCGAACAGTGTGGTCGCATAGGGCCAATAGCTGTTCACGGTCTTGATCGGATCCGGCCCGCCCAATGTGCCGACGCCGCCGGATAGCCTGCCGCCCTGGCCCCCTCTGCCGCGTGGCCCGTGACAGCTTGCACAGATGGGCCCGAAGATCAGCGCCCCCTCCTGCACGGTGCCTTGGCCTGGCGGCAGACCGGCGCCATCGGGCCGGATGCTGATATTGAGCAGCGCCACGTCGACCGCGGTGGCGACCCGGCCAAGCCCGGGGCCCGCCCCCGCCGGCACGGGTCCCAATGCTTGGGTATCGCGGCCTCCGATTGCTCCGATGGTCGGGCCAAGCGGCACCACACCGACCGCGACGAGAACCGCAATGACAGCAGTGATCACCGACGCCGCCGTGATGGCGATCAGAGTTCTATGCATAGTGGATGTTCCAAACATCGCCGTCCGCATTCACGCCCCAAAGTTGGATGGCGTTGAAGTGGTAGAACTGGGACGGCCCATACAGCGACAGCCATTCGTCGCGGGTCGGCTGGACATTGCCGTCCTCGTCAGTGGCCCGGGACTGGATTGCGAGGCGGTCACCGTTCCACTGCCAGGGGATGCGAAAACGGGTCAGCGCCATCGGCAGTACGGGGCCGTCGAGCGCCGCTTCCGCCCAGCTTGCGCCGCCGTCCGCGGATATCTCCACTTTGCGAACCCGGCCGGCGCCCGACCACGCAAGCCCGGTGATCTGGTAAGTCCCGGGCCCCGGGAGTTTGTCGCCTTGGGACGGCCGCGTGATCAACGACTTTACGCCTTGCTCGAATGTGAACAGCAGAGACTTGCCGCTCGGCAGCAGATCCGAATACTTCGACGTCTCGTCCTTGGTGTAGGTCGCGGTCTGGGTCACCTCGATCCGGTGCAGCCATTTCACGCTCATGTTGCCCTCGTAGCCCGGCAATAATAGCCGCATGGGGTAGCCCTGCTCGGGCCGGATCGCCTCGCCGTTCTGATAGAGCGCGATCACCGCATCTTCCCAGCATTTTTCCAGCGGCACGCTGCGGCTCATGCCGGCGGCGTCAGCGCCTTCGGCCAAAATCCAGTTTGCGGCCCGGTCCACCCCTGCCTCCTCCAGCAGCCCCGCCAGACGGACGCCGGTCCATTCGGAACAGGATATCAACCCGTGGAGCTCACCGGCGGTGCGCTGCAAAAGCTCCTCGCCCCGCTGGCCGCCCGAATTGCCCGTGCACTCAATAAACCGCACGTGGCTCTCCATGGGGTAGCGATGAAGGTCCTCCAGTTTGAAGAACAGCGGCCGATCGACCATGCCGTGGATCAACAACTGGTGTGTATCTGGGTGGATATCTGGAATGCCGTTGTGGTGGCGCTCGAAATGCAGGCCATTCGGTGTGATTGTCCCATTCAGCAATTGCAGCGGCGTGCGCGAAGCCCCAGTCCCGGGACGGCGTTCGTTTGGATTGAAATTGCGCACAACCTGGCGCTCGTGGGGCGACGGTGCGCCGTATTTCGAGAACGGCGCACCCGGCTCGTGCATTGAGATCGGTGTGCCCCGGGCGATATCGCCCGCCGAACGGGCGTCGTTCGCGGTAACCGCCAGGGCACCGGCAGCCCCAGCAAAGGCGACGCCGCCCCGCAAGAACGCGCGCCTGTGCAGCAAACCGCCGCCGGCGACCGGTGCGCCTAAATCTTCTGGCAAGGCTACGTCCCGCCCATTATCGTCCCGCGCTCTATCGTTCCGCGCCACGGTCGCACCTCGCTGTTGCCCGCGCCCCGCAACGGCGGGACAGTCCAGATTTGCCCGCGCCGCGACCTGTGGGGGTGCGCGCTTGTGGGTCGCCACCAGCCGCCGCCATCACACCCGCTGTAGCGGATTGAGTAACCGAACTTCGAGTATATGGCGATTGCAGCACCGGTCAACATTCGCCCGATCCAGCCCAGAGGTGGGGTGCTTTTACGGACCCGGCGGGGACTCTGGTGCCATCGCCGACGCTTCAAAATAGAACGTGGCGCCCTTGGGCGGTAACCGGCGCCTGGGTGCGGACCACGTCAAATCGTTAACGTTATCTAGCTAGGTTTCCCGCCTGTTCGATTGACTGGTGAGACGGCGCCACGAAAGTATGATTTACAACCAGCTTGAAGACCTACGGATTCTGATCGTGGACGACCAGCGCTCCATGCGCGGGATTTTGCGGCGTCTACTCAACGACATTGGCGTGCGCGACATTATCGAAGGCAGCAGCGGCGAAGATGCCCTCGAAAAAATTCAAACCGCCAACGAAAAGGCACCGGATTTAGTGATTTGCGATTTGTACATGGAACACATGGACGGCTTGGAATTCTGCAATTTGGTCCGCCGCCAAAAAGTGGAAAAACTTGCGGGAACCCCCATCATTATCTTGACCGGGGAGCGAGACAAAATGATGGTGGATGTTGCCAAGCAAGCCGGGGCGACGACGGTGTTGAGCAAGCCCATCAGTGCGCCGGAATTGAAAACGGAAATATCGACGGCGATCGGTTTCGGTTAATCGCCTTGGATTTATCGGCTCTGGTGGGCTGGGTAACCCCCTAACCCGTGGTACCATAGCGGTCCGAGTGATTTCGGCACTTTTCGCTGGGACGCATTTGATGGCTAAATCTGGACCGATGGCGGCGATGTTTTCCGTGCCTCTGTTCACATTCCAGCTCAAGGACTGGAAGGACAAAAAGAGCCGGATTCTACGCGCGCTGCCGAAACTCACCGATCAGCACCTGTCGTTGGATAAAGACTCGAACACCGACTACTACCTGAACAATAGTGGCCAGTCCCTCCCCGCCTACACCTCCACGGTGATGGACTGTCTGTCCGACGCCATGGCGGAGTTTTGCGAGGCAGGTTTCCCGGCGGAACCAGAAATTACCGCGATGTGGTTTGAGACGTCTTTCCGGTCCAATTATCAC
>JAKZSO010000025.1:0-8848 GCA_047517625.1 Alphaproteobacteria bacterium | reverse complement strand
GCGGATAGATCCTCGGTAAAGCGCCCCATCATTTCCAGAACGGCATCGCGGTTGGATAAAAACACGTCCCGCCACATCACCGGGTCCGACGCCGCGATGCGGGTGAAGTCGCGAAAGCCGCCGGCGGCGAATTTGATGACTTCGGATTCTGTCACGGTGGCCAGATCGTCGGCGGTGCCGACAATGTTGTAGGCGATCAGGTGCGGAAGATGCGAAGTGATCGCCAGCACCAGATCATGGTGGCCAGCATCCATGATCTCGATCTCGCTGCCCGCTTGGCGCCAAAAATCGGCCACCGTATCAATGGCTGATTGGTCGGTGCCGTCAGGCGGCGTCAAAATGCACCAGCGCTCGCTGAACAATTCCGCATACCCGGAATGGGGCCCGGAATTTTCGGTGCCCGCCACGGGATGGCCGGGAACAAAATGCACCCCATCGGGGATCAACGGGCCGATATCGCGGATCGCTGCTTCCTTCACCGAGCCCACGTCGGAGACGATGGCACCCGGCTTCAGCGCCCAAGCGATTCGTTCCGCCAAACGCCGGTACGCCCCCAGTGGTGTGCACAGCAGGACGAAATCAGCGCCGGTAACGGCGTCCGCCGGATCGGCGGACACGGAGTCCGCCAGGCCCAAATCCAGGGCCGCTCGCAGCGTATTCGAGGACCGGGCGCAGACGGCAATGTGATCCGCCAAGCCTTGTTTGCGTACGACCCGGGCCACGGACGAACCGATCAGCCCAAGCCCGATGATGGCCATGCGCTCGAACATGGCTGCCCGCGTCACGAGGCCCCTTCCAAATGTTGCTCCAGGGCCGTCACCAGCGCCCGCATTTCGTCTTCGGCCCCGACGGTGATGCGCAAGCAATCAGCCAATCCATAGGCGTTCATGTCCCGCACCAGGATTCCTAACGCCGCCAACTCCGCATTGGCGGCTGCCGCCTCCGCCGCCCCGGGGAAGCGCACCAGGACGAAATTGGCGACGCTGGGCACCGGCTCCAGGTCAAGGCTTCGCAGTTCTCTTTCCAACCACGGCCGCCACGACGCAACATGATCCTGGACCGAAGCCAAGAATTCGACGTCGCCCAGAGCCGCGATCCCCGCCGCCTGGGCCGGAGCGGTCACATTGAATGGCCCGCGCAATCGATTGAGCACATCGACCACACCCGGTGGGCCATAGCACCAGCCCAGGCGCAGGGCCGCGAGCCCATAGGCCTTCGAGAATGTCCGGGTCATCACTGTGTTGGACGATGTTGTCACCAAGGCCTCGCCCGCCGAATAATCAGCGGCCTCGGCAAATTCCGCGTAAGCCGAATCGATGACCAGCAAGACATCGACTGGCAGTCCATCATGGAGCCGGGACAGTTCCGCCCATGGTATGTAGGTTCCGGTGGAATTGGGATTGGCGATGAAGACGATCCGGGTCTTGTCGGTGACCAGGGCCAACAACGCGTCCACATCCACGGTGAAATTTTTCTCTGGCGCTTGGACGGGGGTCGCCCCCACCGCTTTGGCGACCATGGGGTAGACGACAAAACCGAACTCCGTGGACAGCACTTCGTCCCCCGCTCCGGCGAATCCCAGCGCCAGCAAATGCAGCAATTCGTCGGACCCATCGCCGCAAACAATGCGTTCGGCATCCAGGCCGTGGCATGCGGCGATCGCCTTGCGCAAATCGTGGGCGCCGCCGTCGGGGTAGCGGTTCAGCGCTCCACCGGCTTGGCCATAGGCTTGCACTGCCAATGGGCTGGCCCCCAGTGGGGATTCGTTGGCGGAAAGCTTGATGACCCGAGCCACACCGGGCGCACCCGCACGGCCGCCCACATAGGGGGCGATGTCCATGACCCCGGGCCGGGGCCGGGGGGCGGCACTGCCGCTTGTAGAGCTGGTCATGCGTTTTCCTCGACAGCGAGAGTGCGGCCGGCCCGCACACTGTTGGCCCCAGGATCGGACGGTGGAATTCGGTGGGCTGGCTTTTACTATTTTCCAGAACAGAGTACCAGAATGGCTGGCAAGGCTGGCGTGGATTGAGACGAAAACAGTCCGAAGGCGCCAACCGCAATGGATCGAATTTTACCCGCGAAACGTTGATTTATCCGGCTAGGTAAACCCGGTATGCTTGAGCCCAGCTGCCGGCACAAACCCGGGCTTCACTGCGCAATGAAACACACACCCCAGGCGCCCACCGTGGCCGCCTCTGAGGATTCTGGATTTTCCGTCGAACTGGGCGCGGACGAACCCTTGCGCCTGGATTGCGGTGCCGACCTGGGGCCGTTCACCGTGGCCTACCAAACCTATGGCGAACTCAACGGCGATAAATCGAACGCCGTGCTGGTTTGCCACGCGTTGAGCGGCGATCAGTTTGTCGCCTCCACCCACCCCGTGACCGGCAAGCCCGGCTGGTGGCACGTTCTAATAGGCCCTGGCCGGCCGTTGGACCCTGCCCGCCATCACATCATTTGCGCAAACGTTTTAGGCGGCTGCATGGGCACGACCGGGCCGTCCAGCACGGATCCGGCAACCGGCGAGCCTTACGGCGTGAATTTCCCGGTCATCACCATCGCCGACATGGTGCGGGCCCAGGCTATGCTGCTGGACCATCTGGGAATCGACAAGCTGTTCACCGTGATCGGCGGCTCCATGGGCGGGATGCAGGTGCTGCAATGGGCGTCGATGTACCCCGAGCGCGTGCACACAGCGGTTCCCATCGCCGCCGCCGCCCGCCATTCGGCCCAGAACATTGGCTTCCACGAGGTCGGCCGCCAAGCCATCATGACCGATCCCGATTGGCACTGCGGCGATTATGGGCCCAAAGACGTGAGCCCCACCCGGGGCTTGGCGGTGGCGCGCATGGCCGCCCACATCACCTATTTGTCGGAAGCCGCTCTGCGCCGCAAATTCGGGCGCAAGCTCCAGGACCGCAGCCAGATCACCTACGGCTTCGAGGCCGACTTCCAGGTAGAGAGCTACCTGCGCCATCAAGGCCTGACTTTCGTCGAACGCTTTGACGCCAATTCGTACCTGTATTTGACCCGGGCGATGGACTACTTCGACATGGTCGCCGATCACCAAGGTATTTTGGCGGACGCGTTCGCTGGCACTCCCGTGCGTTTCTGCGTGGTCTCGTTCACCAGCGACTGGCTGTTCACGACTGCTGAAGTGCGGGAAATCGTGCATGCCTTAAACGCGGTCGCGGCGGACGTGAGTTTTGTCGAGATTGACACCGACAAGGGCCACGACGCGTTTTTGCTCGATGAGCCTGAATTGCACGCCACGTTGGGTGGA
Organism: Alphaproteobacteria bacterium; assembly: GCA_047517625.1. GTDB lineage: Bacteria > Pseudomonadota > Alphaproteobacteria > UBA2966 > CAIVPW01 > JABHVE01. The sequence goes on along the minus strand of JAKZSO010000025.1, from coordinate 5,565 downwards.
TTTCTTTCCGCGGCAGCCGAAAAGCTGGGATTGACGACAACGTGACCGAAGACGTTCTGCGTTCCGGCGGCAACGCCGAGCCAACGCGCGGGCCCTCCCAAATCCGCGTCGACCTAAAACTAATTGCCGACATGATCGCGCCACAGTCACGGGTCTTGGACGTCGGCTGTGGCGACGGCGAGCTGCTGACCCATTTGGTCAAGAACTTGAACGTGGACGGCCGCGGCATCGAGCTAAGCCAGGCGGGTGTGAACGCCACGGTGGCTCAAGGATTATCGGTTGTCCAAGGGGACGCCGACACCGACTTGGCCGACTATCCGACCCAGGCCTTCGATTACGTGGTGTTGAGCCAAACGTTGCAAGCCATCCGCAACCCCAGACAGGTGGTGTCTGATCTGGTGCGCATCGGCGCCAAGGCCATCGTCTCATTCCCAAATTTCGGCTACTGGCAAGTGCGTTGGCAGCTGTTGCTGGGCGGGCGCATGCCCCGGACCGGATTTTTGGGGGAAGAATGGTTCGAAACCCAGAATATTCATTTGTGCACGATTTTGGATTTTATCGATCTGTGCCGGGAGTTGGGAATTGTTGTCGAGCGCGGGATTTCGGTAAACCACCGGGGCCGGGCGACGGGATTCGAGGGCGCCGGCTGGGTTGCAAATCTGTTCGGAGAACAGGCGGTGTTTTTGCTGCGCCGCCGCGCCTGACGTGACGGCAAAACACGCGCGATCTGCTGGCGCGGCAATTTTTCATGGCGATCTGATTTACGTGCCCGCAAGACGGCCACGATCTGCTCGCGACTTTTTCCATGCCGATCAGATTCACGCGACCGAAAGCCGGTCACGATCTGCTCGCGCTAGCGCTGGGGTGCCGCTACCGCGCGTTTGCGGGCCCGGGCCGGGGTGCCTGAAATCGCATAGATTTGTTTGGCGGCCTCGGCGACCAACACGCCGCCGACACCAAGGCCAACCCGCCCCATGTTTTCCAGCGCCCGGGCGCTGCGCTGGATGAGCCGGGATTTCAACGGCGGCATGAACAGGCAGGTGTTTGTTGCGATGGGCGAAAACATTGTCTCCCGCAACAGCCCCACCAACTGCGGCGGGCTATAGGGGTGCCCGTGACCGAATGGCGTGCGTTCAAGGCGGGCCCAAATGCCGCGCCGGTTCGGCACCACGACAATCAGGCGGCCGCTAGAAGGCATAATCCGCCACACTTCGCGCAGCATCTCGCGCACGTATTCGGTGTTTTCCAAGGCGTGGATTAACAACACCCGGTCGACAGATTCGTCGGGCAAGGGAATTTCGGTCTCAAGCGCCAGCGCCACAAGGCCCGAGCCTTGGCCCGGCCAACGGACGACCCCCTGGGCGGCAGGCATCAGAGCCAGTACCCGGCCGGCTTCCGCCCGGAACGGCGCCAAAAACGGCGTCGCGTAGCCCAAACCAAGCACTGTCATTCCCCGGGTATCCGGCCACGCGTCGCGCAATCGTGGCCCTATCCCGTCGCGGGCAACGGCGCCCAGGCCGGTCTGGTAAAACTGCCGAAGATCGGTGACGTCGGGCTGCATGGGGCCGCACCGTAGCATCGCCCGCACACCAGATCATCAACGCGGCGCAATCGGATTGGCGCTAGGCAATGACTTTAGCTAAACTGGAAGTCGTTATTGCGTTTACCGCGCCCCACTTCATCAATTTTTCATTCCAAAAGTTTAGTACAAGGCCGGGACGTCATGGCAAGACTCGAAATCAAGCAGATCACCGTTCTCCGGGACAACTACGTTTACTTGGTCAATCACTGGGGCTCCGGGACAGCCGCGGTCATTGATCCCGGCATTGCCGGGCCAGTGGTCGCCGAACTCGACAATATTGGCTGGCGGCTGCGCAAGGTTTTTTGCACCCACCAGCATGCCGACCAAATTGGCGGCAACCGGGACATGAAAACTTCCTACAACTGCGAAGTGATTGGACCCGAAGCAGAGTCCGACAACATTCCGGGCATCACAACCGCAGTCAAAGACGGCGACAAAATTTCCATCGGCGACGCGCAGGGGACGGTGATGTCGTTGCCCGGCCATACCGTCGGCCACGTTGCGTACTTTTTTCCGAGCGCAAAGGCTTTGTTTTGCGGTGACGTGCTGTCGCCCTTGGGGTGCGGCAAGGTGCTTGGCGGCACTGTCGACTCCATGTGGGAGTCCCTGAAAAAGATCAGAGCTCTGCCCGCCGACACCATGCTGTATTGCGCCCACGAACATTCCGAACGGAATTTCAAATTCGCCCGGTCAATTGACCGGGAAAACGAAGGGATCCGAGCGCGCGGACAAAAAATCCGAGAAAATATTGCGGCTGGCAACAATATCAGCGTGCCATTCCTGTTGGCCGACGAGATCGCATTGAACCCGTTCTTACGGGCGGATACCCCGGAAATGGCGGAACTGGTCGGCATGCCCGAAGGGACGGACCCGGAAGACATTTTTGACGAGATTCGTCGGCGCCGGGACGATAGCGGCTAAATTTTTTCGCCCCACGGCGAAAACCCCAAGCACATTAAGATTTATCGGCGCTTAAAAGCGCAGAATTCTGTCGTTTTTCAGCCGACTCGTGCCGATTACGGCTTTTATGGTTAATATATAATTCTTTTTTTCAAAAGTATCATAAATTTTAGGTAATAATTTGATATTAAGGTCCTAATCAGTCCTTAGTGGACAACATTACATGGAGGGTCGGAATGGCGGACACGCCAACCTTGCAGCCTCCAGAACAGTCTCCCCCCCACGGGCGCGACTGGCTAGCCCCCCCCAGCTAACCAATCGCGCCCGTGCCTTCGATTTCCGCCATCACTTCGCCGCTGATCCAGCCGACCCCGGCCTTTGGCCGGCCCGAAGCCGTTCCGCCCCCGCCGCCTGAGCTTGGCAAAAAACCCAATGAATTTCTGTTCCGGCGGGCGCTGCCAAAGGGGGAGCCTGCCGAACAAGCCGCCAGGCGCATGGCGGGCCGCCAACGGCAGACGACGACAAAGCCACGGGCCGAACGGGCCGAGGCCCCCCAGCGCCGGGAGCGCGGCGGTGACCGACGGGGCCGCGGCGGCGAAGTCACCGCGTTTCAGGGGTTTGAGAGTTTTAGCCCGCAGTTCTTGACCCAATTTATCGCTCAAGTTTTGGTACCGCGAGAAGCAGACCCGGGCCTCTCCGGTGCGGGTGCAACGTTGTATCGGGACACCGAGACCCGCGCTAATCCGGACGTGGTGTTCGGGCCGGTTGGTCCTTTTTCCGCCATCGCATGACCATCCCAAATGGGCCGGGGGCTGAAGTCCCCTGGACACGCCCCAACTGGGGCGCTATCCCCGCACGATCCGGCTTCTAAAACTTTGGCGGAACCCGTGGCCCACCCCCCTACCATCCCAGAGCTGCTTGATATTGGTGGCGGCGACGCCCACGCCATCGCCGCGCCCGGCCAACCGGATCTGTCCTATGACGATCTGCGGCAAACAGTGCATCGCGGTGCCGGCGCGCTGGCCGCGGCAGGCCTCGGCCGGGGCGATCGCATCGCCATTGTCTTGGACAACGGGCCAGAGGCAGCCGTCGCTTTTCTTGCCGCCACCAGCGCCGGCATCGCTTGCCCCCTTAATCCCGGGCTGACGGCGCCTGAATTCAAACTCACGATGTCGGACCTGGCCGCCGCCGCGGTCCTGACCGGGCCTGAGCCATCCGCCGCCCGAGCGGTCGCGGATGCGTTGGGCATTTCGGTTTTGGCGGTGTCGCCCGGAAAAAAAGCACGCGACTTTCGGATTGTTGGTGGCCCGGACCGCCCGCGGGCCGGGTGGCGGGAGGCGAGCCCAGACGACGAGGCGCTGGCCCTGCACACATCCGGCACCACGGCGCGGCCAAAGCTTGTGCCCCTGACCCACCGCAATCTGTGCGCGTCGGCGCGCAACATCTCAACGGCGCTTGCCCTCACCGCCAGCGACCGCTGCCTAAACGTCATGCCGTTGTTCCACGTCCATGGCCTGGTGGCCGCCATGCTTTCATCCCTGTATGCCGGGGCGGCCATTTGGTGCGCGCCGGGATTTAACGGCTTGAAATTTTTCACGTGGTTGGATCAGGCCGACGCCACTTGGATGACCGCCGTCCCCACCATTTATCAAGCGATGCTGGGCCGGGCCGGCCACAACGCCGACGCTATCAGCCGCAATCCGTTTCGGTTCCTGCGGTCGTCCAGCGCCGCCATGCCGACTTCGGTTTTGGAGCGCCTTGAACAGACATTTGCCGCGCCGGTGGCAGAATCCTACGGCATGACCGAAAGCGCCCAGCAGATTTGCGCCAACCCGCTGCCGCCTGATGTGCGCAAACCGGGAACCGTTGGCCTGGCAGCCGGTCCCGAGGTGGCGATTCTGGATGCCGAGGGAACTCCCCAAAGCCCCGGTGTCACCGGTGAAGTGGCGATCAAAGGTGACAACGTGACCGCTGGATATTTCCAAAACCCCCAGGCCAATGCCACGGCGTTCGCCGGGCCGTGGCTGCGCACCGGGGATTTGGGGGTGATGGACGACGACGGCTATTTGACTCTGGTGGGCCGGGCCAAGGAAATCATCAATCGCGGCGGTGAGAAAATCTCCCCCGCGGAAGTGGAAGACGCCTTATTGCGGCATCCCTTCGTACAAGAAGCCGCCGTGTTCGCCCTGCCCCACGACACCCTCGGCGAGGAACCGGCCGCCGCGGTGGTGCTGGGAGACATACCTGCAGGCACGGACGAAATTCGGGAATTCGCAGCCACGCTAATTGCGCCATTCAAAATCCCACGGACGATCGTTGTCGTGGATGCTTTGCCCAAGGGCCCCACCGGCAAGGTGGCGCGCCTGTCGCTGGCCAAGCAGTTGGGGCTGACCGACCAATGAAGCTGTGTATTTTTGGCGCGGGCGCAATTGGCGGCCACTTGGGCGCGAAGCTGGGGCTGGCCGGCAACGACGTCTCGCTGGTTGCCCGGGGCGCGAATTTGGCGGCCATGCGGGCGAACGGATTGCGGCTGATTGATCCACAGGCAAGGGAGCATGTTGTGCACCTGGCCACATCGGATCGGCCAGGGGATTTCGGCCCCCAGGATTATGTCTTCCTGTCCACAAAGGCCTATGCCGCCCCGGACGCCGTAGAGGCGATGCAACCGTTGTTGGGGCCGGACACATGCGTGGTGACCGCCACCAACGGCATGCCGTGGTGGTATTTCCACAAGCTCCCGGGCCCCTGGGAAGGCAAACGAATTCCAATGGTCGACCCCGGCGATGTCCAGTGGGACGGCATCGGCCCCGATCGGGTGTTGGGGACGGTGTTGTGGGCCTCGGCGCAAATGCCGGAACCCGGCGTCGTGCGCCACACATTCGGAAACCGTATGCCGTTGGGAGAACCCGATGGAGAACGGTCGGAACGCGCCACCATGTTGGCGAAAATTCTATCCGATGCTGGCATCAAGGCGCCGGTGCGCGACGATATCCGATCGGAGATCTGGCTGAAGCTGTGGGGCAACTTGGCGTTTAATCCGGTCAGCGTTTTGACCCAGGGAACCTTGGAGGATCTCGCCACCG
>JAKZSO010000024.1:0-7711 GCA_047517625.1 Alphaproteobacteria bacterium | reverse complement strand
GAAACCTGGCTGGAAAAGCGGGTCGATATCGCCATCCTAGGGCTGCTGCTGATCGTGGTTACCATCATTTTCTTGCTCCAGGACGTGTTGGCCCGCCATCGCCGGGTCTACGAATTTGTACGGGTCGGTGTGTTGGCTTTTACCCTGGGTTGGCTTGGCTGGTACGCGGGCGCCCAGCTTTCCATTGTTAACATCCTGGCCTATATCCAGGCGCCCTTCGGCAACGACAGCATCGAAGCTTTCGTTCTTGATCCTTTGATTTTCATTTTGTCGATCTATGTGGCGATGACGCTGTTCGTCCTGGGCCGGGGTGTGTTCTGTGGCTGGCTGTGCCCGTTCGGAGCGTTCCAGGAACTGCTGAATCGAATTGCGCGCCTGATCCGCATTCCCCAAATCACGATTCCTCACATCGTTCAGGAACGCCTGTGGGTGGTGAAATATCTGGTGGCAATATTTTTGATTGGTGCAGTTTTCGTTTCGGTGGAAGCAGCCGAAAGCTATGCGGAAATTGAGCCGTTCCGCACCGCGATCACCGTCAAGTTCGCGCGTGACTGGCAGTTCGCGGTTTATGCAGCCGGCCTCCTCAGCATCGGTTTGTTTGTCGAACGCGCCTACTGCCGGATCCTTTGCCCCCTGGGCGGAACCCTGGCCGTGCTAGGCCGGTTCCATATGTTCACATGGCTGAAGCGGCGTCAGGCATGCGGCACCCAGTGCCGGATCTGCGAAAGCGAATGCCCCATCGGCGCCATCGAGCCCTCTGGCAAAATCAACATGAACGAATGTCTGCAATGCATGGACTGCCAGGCAGCATACTATGACGATCACCAGTGCCCGCCGTTGATCCAGCGCCGCAAACGCAAAGAATCACGCAAGCCAGGTGGGGCGAATCGGCCAGGCCAGTTAAGCGGTCCAGCGCCTGACGGGCCGCTGATCCCCGGTGCTGCGCCGGCGGAATAGCGTTTTCTCCCGCCTCCCGGCTCTGCGGCTTGCCGTGGTGCTGGTGGTTTTTCCGGCCTTGTCGGCGTGCGACCCGAGCGGTCTAACATACGGCTTCCAAATTACTTTGGACCCGGAAAAAACGATGGAGGACAACGCCGATTAGATTTTATTGCACCAAAAAATGGCCCGCTTGTGCCGGCCTTTTTGTTGGCGCTTGGCGGGCCTCAAAGCCGCTCAAGATTATTGGCCAAAACTTTTAGGTATTTTTTGTCGCGATTGCTAACGAACTGAATCAGCTCGCCATCGATGCCGGACAAAATCTTTCTCCCTTTTCTCTTCCCCACCATGCGGCCGTGTGTGACGATGCCCTTGGCGACCATCGAACCGAATGCCGCTTTCGCCCGGGCGCCCATCACCTTGCTTGCGGCCTCGGGGAACACCGCCGCCGGGACGCGGCTTTGCAGGTCTTTGATTTCGGAATCTTCGAGCCCGCCGTTGCGGCCCAAAAAATCGCACAGGGCGGCGCTGAAGGCGGCGGCAGACTCAAGATTTTGAGGGGATTTCAGTTTCTTCTCGGCGGCGTCCAGAGCGCCACCCAAAATGAACTGCGCCGCAGCCTGGATATCGTTGAACTCCGCCGATTTTCCTGCGATGGTTGTTGGTTTGATCTTGTAGTGGGCGATCGTTTTTTCGAACTCGACGGCAAACTTGTCCTGAGACAACTGTGCCCGAATTGAGCTTTCTAACTTTTTAGTTTTTCCGAATCCAAACATATGCCCTCCTGGGCATGTAATGACGTGCGCCAACTGACGCGACTAAAGAATTCGTTAATCGTATCTCGTTGAACCAACGCTCGGTACCATTTTCGACCGAAAACCGTGATGAATTTGGCGCATTTTTGAGGCGTTCAGAATTATGTTTGGCGTGGGCAATTCCGCTGTTTTGCGGGCACTCACAGACACTTGAAGGTGCCGTGATTGCGATCCGCAGCCGCGCATGCCATCGTAGGTTTGGTCTGGGAGGAATTCGCAAAGGGGGGTGGGAGCCGGTGAGTAAGTCACGTGTGACACTGGATCTTAGGGGCGAAGTATGTCCGTACCCGCTCCGGCAAACCAAGAAAGAAGTCAAAAAAATGCCCTGCGGCACCGAGGTCGAGGTCATAGTTGACTGTCCCCCGGCCGTCAAAAACCTTTCCAAGTGGGCCGAAAACGTCGGCCATTCGGTGGTGGAAGCGTTGGACTTGGGCCCCGCCGAATGGATGGTCGTGCTGAAAACGTGTGGCGACGACGCGTCCTTTGTGTCGATCGCCAGGGCCGCGGCGAGCGCCTAGCAACATTCAAGAAATTCTGACTTTCGAACAGCGTGCGTTCGCTTGAGCGCCCCGTTAATTTTTCACGTCTGCACAGCGGAGGCTTGGGAGGCCGCCGTCAATTCTGGCACCTACCACGGATCAGCCGATGACGCCCGGGACGGCTACCTGCATTTTTCCACCGGCGCCCAAGTACGCGAAAGCGTCGCCAAACACCGGGCCGGGCAAGATGGCTTGGTGATGTTGACGGTAGCCTCCGACGTGTTAGGGGAAGCGCTGAAATGGGAGGTGTCCCGGGGCGGCGCGCTTTTCCCACATTTGTATGGGGCATTGCAAATTGAAGCCGTGGCCCAAGTTACGCCGCTGCCCTTGGACGAAAATGGGAATCGCGTATTCCCGACAGAGATTCCCTAGCTAGCCAACGCCGCGTCGATTTTTTTCACGAACTCCGGCATTTGTTGGCTTGCAGCAAGACCACCGCGTTCTTGTCCAGGCGTTTACGAAATTCATAGGTCACCCGGAATTTTCCGATTCCCGCCTCGCCGGAAACACTGACCAAGCGCATATGCCCGGCGTTCGCTTCTTCCCACGAGGCATCAATGGCCTTCAACACCTGTTTGGCGAAATCCATCACTAGATTGGCCCCGGCCCGCCGGGTTAAACCCGGAAACCAACCGGGTCCCCGCCCAACGCTAGAGGATTGTGTTATGTTTTTGTCGGGTTTGCAGTGGCCTGGTTCGGTCACTATTTGAGTAAGGAAATGAGATCGCTCAGCCTCGTTGCGCAAAAGGGTGGCGCGGGCAAGACAACCTTGGCGGTGCACCTAGCCGTCTATGCCGCCATGCGCGGTGAAAAGGTGGCCTTGATCGACACCGACCCCCAACGCTCCACCGCCGAATGGTGGCGCGCCCGGGGCATCGCCCGCCCGGCCATGGCGGAATGCAATGTTTCAGTGCTGGCCAATGCCCTGAATGCGGCGCGCCAGCGGGGCTTTACGTTGGTCATCGTTGACACCCAGCCAAGGGCCGACCGGGCCGCGTATTTGGTGGCGGAGACGGTGGATTTCAGCTTGATCCCGTGCCGCCCCGGCCCCATGGACCTCCGCGCCCTGAACCGCACTGTGGACATTATCGATTTGTTGAATGCTCCGGCGGGCATTGTTCTAAACGCGGTTCCGGCGCCCCGTGGCGACCAGGAAGTCTCGATCACTCGCAAGGCTCGGGAAAGTATGCGGCACTTTAATCTGCCTGTAGCCCCCGTGGCGATCACCCAGCGCGATACCCTGGCCCATCCCATGCCCGATGGCGGCGCGTATATCGAACTTTACCCAGACGGCAAACCGTCCCAGGAAATCGGTCAGCTGTGGCGGTGGGTGTCGCACCAGCTTTCGGCGGACCACCACGACCGGGACGATGAAATGCGCCCCGATTCTCCGGCCCCGCCTGGGGGTCAGCCCTCCGCTTAGGCGAAGAATGGCGATTATCGCGGGTGCCGGGCCAGCCAAGCAGCAGCCCGCCCGGCGTTTGCCTCCAATGCTTCGGCGGTCAACGTCGCCGCCAGAATTTCCAATGGCCGGGCCGCCTCCTCGGCGCCGCGCGCCAGGGCAATGGAAAACCAGAAATGCGCCTCACGCGAATCTGGGACCCCGCCTTGGCCCGACTGGTACATCGCCGCGACCAGCAGCTGGGATTCCAGGTCGTCCTGTTCAGCGGCGCCCCGATACCAGCGCACGGCCTTTTCGAAATCCTGGAGGGCCCCCTGCTCGGCATAGCGGGCGGCCAGAGCGATTTGGTCGGCAACGTTGCCGTTGATGGCGCCAGCCTCCAGTTGCGACATGGCTTCCGCCGAATGGCGCAACCCTTCAACGCCGGTGCGCACCGGCCCGTCGTCCATTTGCTGCTCGACTTGACGGTACCACTGAACCGCCAAATCAAAATCCTGTTCCAGCCATTCGCCCATGTAATAGCCGTTGGCCAGCGAATACATGGCGTCCAGGTTGCCCAGGTCCGCTGCATCGCTGAAAAGTCTGAAGGCAACAGTATAACTTTCGGAAACCGCGAACCCGTTCAAATACAGATATCCCAATCCAACCATCGCCCGGTCGTTGCCTTGCAGCGCCAGGGGTTCAAGGTGGCCAAGCGCGGTTTCGTAGTCGCCGCCCTGAAGCGCCGCCCACCCCAAATCGAAATCCTGGGCGAGCACCGCACCTGGCGCAAACACGCCAATGGCCGCGGCGACGGAAAAGGGCATGAGGATTTTTTTCATGGATCACTTTTCATACGTTCAGATTCACACGGCGCGAGTCTGCACTAAGAGAACAATACACCGCGGGCGGCTTCGGCTGAAGCTCCGGCGGTGATAGCTGCGCCCATCCCCACCAGGGTGGATTCCAGCGCTGCCAAACACAGGGTCACGTGATTGGCGCTGCTGGACGTTCCCATCAAGCCGATGCGCCAGACCTTTCCGGCCAAGGCACCCAACCCAGCACCGATCTCCAGGCTATAGTTGGCCAACAAGGTCTTGCGCACTTGCGCCTCGTCAACGCCGCCGGGCACGACCACCGTATTGAGTTGGGGCAGACGGTCGGCTTCGTCCACGAAAAGCGATAGCCCCATGGCTTCCAATCCCGCGCGCAGGGCCTGGTGATTTTTGGCGTGTCGCGCCCAAGCCGCTTCGATGCCTTCTTCGTCCAACATCATCAGGGATTCGTGCAGGCCATACAAGGCATTGATGGGGGCGGTGTGATGATACGCGCGGGGCGCGCCGTCCGCCGAGTCCCAATAGGCCATGACCAGATTCAGGTCCATAAACCAGCTTTGGACTTTGCGATTACGGCCTTTGACCACGTCTTCGGCCTTGGCGCTGAAGCTGACCGGGGACAGACCGGGGGTGCACGACAGGCATTTCTGCGATCCTGAATACACCGCATCGATACCCCAGGCATCCACTTCCAACGGAATGCCAGCCAGCGACGTCACCGCGTCAACAATGGTCAGCGCCCCGTGGTCTTGGGCCAGCTTGCACAGGGCCTCGGCATCGGCGCGCACACCGGTTGATGTCTCCGCGTGAACGAACGCCAACGCCTTGGCCCCGGGGTGTGCTTTCAACGCCTCTTCGACTTTGTTTAAATCAACGCGCTTGCCCCAATCGTCCATCACCATCACTGGCGTCGCCCCGCAGCGTTCAACGTTTTCCTTCATGCGGCCGCCGAACGCGCCGTTCTGGCAGACGATCACGGTGTTGCCGGGTTCAACCAAATTGACGAAACACGTTTCCATGCCCACGGACCCAGGCCCCGATACCGGAATGGTCAAGCGATTTTCAGTCCGGAATGCAGACCGCATCAGGTCTTTCAGTTCATCCATCATGGCGACGAATTGGGGATCAAGGTGGCCGAGCGTCGGCCGGCCCATGGCCGCCAGCACCCGGGGGTGAACATCGCTGGGTCCGGGGCCCATAAGAGTGCGGAGTGGCGGATTAAACGAAGGCATGAATGGTACTTTCTTTCGCTGATCGGGATGGATTGGGCTGGGCGCGGGACGGTACCAAGATTTCGGCCCCCCGCAAGGAGGATTTTTTCCCGGTACTGTCTATCCGATAATCAAGAGCGGCGCGGTTTCTACCATGCCGCGCATCACCCATATATATGTGAGCGCGCCGTTCTCGGCCTCGATGACGCCGGTGGCGTTGTGGTCGAGGACCCGGGCGTCTGTGGTGACGCGGAATTCTCCCGCCATTGAATAGCCGATGGCCTCCAGCCTTGGGCGCTGGTTTTCCGGAACGATCGATGCGCGAATTGTGATCTCTCCGGTCCTGCGCACATAGGCGATGCTGAGAAAGCGGTTGTCAGTTCGAATGAAGGTGACGCTGGTACGTTCAAAAATGTTATCGGATTTTTCGAAATAGACCTGGAACGCCCCGTTCCCAAGATATTCCACCGTTTGATAGCTTGAGTCCCGGCCCAGATCGGAAAAACGCCTGCCAGGCGCTCGTCGATTTCCCGTTGGTCCGGCTCGCCGGTCATCAGCCCGGGAACCAGATTGGACGACAGCAGGACGCCGTCATAGGTCAGGGTATAGTCGCCGGTGCGCTGGATCGTAATTTCTGCAACAAACCGGGTCGGCAAATAGCAACCGGACAGGGCCGCGATCAAAACCGCAGCTCCGGCCCATTTGACCCAAGTGATCAATCGACTATGCCTTCTCCGCACCCGGCGCCTCTTGAACTTCGCGACCCAGCCATCCCCGGCCAAAACAGTTCGCCAGTATACGGTGGCGGACCGGCGGGCGCGAGGTAATGGCGGTGGCGGCGCCCAGGTACAATTTGGCGGCGATCGCCCAGGTCTTCTCGAACCGTAATTACGCGATCTATGCTACCGGCAACTCGATTTCATTGATCGGTCTTTGGGTCCAACGGTTGGGGGTCGGTTGGCTGGCTTGGGATTTGACCCACTCAGGGTTTTGGCTGGGGGCGGTGGCGTTCGCCGATCTGTTCCCGGTGGTGGTGATTGGACTGATAGGCGGCGTGTTGGCCGACCGCTATGACCGCCGCAAGATCTTGCTGGTTGGCCAGTCGCTGGCGTTGGTCCAGGCCACCCTGCTGTGGGGCCTAACGGCTACAGGGTTGATCGGCATCGAATTGCTGTTCGGGCTCAGCTTGTTTCTAGGGGTCGTGGTGGCGTTCATCCAGGCGGCGCGCCTGTCCCTGGTGCCGTCGTTGGTACGGCCCAGCGACATGGCCGGGGCGGTGGCGATCGGCGCCGTGATTTTCAATCTTGCGCGGTTCGTGGGCCCGGGATTGGCCGGAGTTCTGATCCACCTGTTCGGCGTGGCCACCGCGTTCGCCTTCAACGCCGTGACGTTTTCGGCCCTGGTGATCGCGCTGCTGTTCATCCGGCCGACCCCGCGTTCTGGGCCGAAGTCGCGGCGCCCTGGGGTGCTGCGCGAGGCCGCCGGCGGCTTTGCTTATGCCTTTTCCCATCCGGCGATCGCCCCTCTGCTTTGGCTGCTGGTGGCGGTGTCGGTATTCACTCGCCCCGCCTTGGAGCTGCTGCCGGGTTTCGCCGATGCGGTGTTTGGCCAGGGCCCCGGCGGTTTGGCGGTGCTCACATCCTCGGCGGGATTGGGCGCGTTGTTTGCGGGCATGTGGCTGGCTCAGCGGGGTTCAGCCGCCGGATTTTCGACCATCGCCTCTGGGGCCGTGGCGTTGGCGGGCATGGGAGTCGTCGTATTCACAACAACGAGTACCCTGTGGGCGGCCGCCCCGGCTTTGTTGGCCACCGGCTTCGCAATTACCACAATGGGAATCACCAGTCAGACGCTGATCCAACAAGGGGTCGATGGCCACATGCGCGGCCGGGTGCTGAGCATCTGGGGCTTGATCTTGCGTGGAGTGCCCGCATTGGGTGCCCTTGGCATGGGCTGGGTGTCTGATTTTACCGGGCTGAGGCCGCCGGTGACGGTG
>JAKZSO010000023.1:0-9171 GCA_047517625.1 Alphaproteobacteria bacterium | reverse complement strand
GCTTCCGGCAATGCCGCAAAGCCCGGCGACAATCACGCCTCTGCCTAGACGGACGTTGTGGCCGATGTGGACCAAATTGTCGATCCAACAATTGGCGCCGATTTCGGTGTCGGCGCTGGAGCCCCGGTCGATGGCGGCGTTGGCGCCGATTTCGCAGTCGTCGCCGATCATCACTCGGCCGACTTGGGGAACCTTTACATGACCGCCGGGGTCCGGGGCGAAGCCGAATCCGTCCTGACCGATCCGGGCTCCGGGATAAATATTGATCCGCGCCCCGATCAAACAATGGCTGAGCGTCGCGCCCGCCCCAACCCGGCCGTCGCGGCCCAAAACCACGCCGGGGCCGACAACCGCGTTCGCCCCGATTACGCAGCCGGCCCCGAGATCCGCCGCCGCACCGATTACCGCCCCGTCGGCAACGGCACAGCCAGCACCCAGCACAGCCGAGGGGCTCACGTGCGCGGCGCCAGAGATTCCCGGCGTTGGCTCCGGTTCCGGGTACAGAGCTTGGCTGGCAAGTGCAAAGGCTTTGTGGGGCGTTTCACTGATCAACAGCACCATGCCTTGCGGCGCCAAGCCACGGTCCTTTGGATGAACCACCGCCGCCCCGGCCCGGCTGCTGGCAAACGCCTGGCGAAATTTTGGGTTGTCGAAAAAGCTAAGGTCGTCGGCGCTGGCCGTTTCCAACGGTGCCGCGCCGCTGATCATCCGGGCGCTATCGCCGTCAACCTCTGCCCCCGCTCGATCGGCTAATTCACCGGCTGAAAAAGGGCCGACCACCGAAAAAAACCTGGGATCGGCCATCATCAATCATCCGGGACCGGCACTTCGACATTGGGGAGAATTTCGTTGAGGCGCGCCATGACGCCGTCGGTAATGTCCAGCGCCAGTACCGCCCACAAAACATCCGACTGTTCCAAGATAATATTGAAGCCCTGCAAATCAGCCAGTTCGACGACCACCTCCAACAACGCGGCCCTGACTTGGCCCATGGCCTCGCTGAACGCCCGGTCAAGCTGATCGTTGCGGCTCTCTACCAGGCGCTGCACCCGGTCGACCTCGCCTTCAAAAATCCGCAAGCGTTCGTCAAAAGCATCCTGGGCCAGGATCGCCCGCTGACGGGCTAGCTCGGCCTCTTGTGCCCGCAAACCGTCTTCGAGCTCGACGATTTCGGCCGCATACAAATCGCGAATCAATTCAACCTGGACCCGTATTCCCCGGGCCGCTTCGGAATTGTTCAAAATAAATTGAGAATCGATGATCGCAATCGATGCGGGGGGAAGAAGCCCGGCCGCGTCTTGCGCCACCGCCGTGGTCCAGGAAAATGCAAAAGCGCCAGCCACAACTCCGGCTCTTACGAGGGCTTGCAGGGTCATTCAGATTTCCTTCCCGCCAGTCTAGCGCTAGAACCGCCCGCCAAAGCTAAATCGTACGCGTTCGGTGATGTCATAGCTTTCTTTAAGGAGCGTGGCGGCGAAGTCAAGGCGCAGAGGTCCGATAGGGGAGATCCACAATAAGCCAACTCCGTAGGACGCCCGCACGCTGTTATTGGACAAAAGATTGGCACCGGAAACACCGGGCTGTGTGAGCCCGCCCGCGTCCAAGAAAGCGTTCGCCCGGACCTCCAAATCGCCGGGGAAAAACGGCATGGGCAAGCTGACTTCGGCGGTGCCGAGGTAAAACACCTTTCCCCCCAGAGCATCCTTGGAATCGGCGTCCCTGGGTCCAATACCCGCCACCGCAAATCCCCGGAAATTGTTGCCGCCGACGAAGAATCGATCAGAGATATTCAGCTTGCGGCCAAATCCAGCGATCACGCCGCCTTCCGCCAGAAAACTGGCGACCCAGTCATTGGCCAGCGGATAGTGGATCTGGTACTGGGCGGTGGTCCGCACATAGCGCACTGTTCCACCCAGCCCGGCGAATTCCTGAGCCACCCGGATCGACCGCCCATCAGTCGGAAAGAATCGGTCGTCGCGTTCATCCAGCAAAATCGCGTAGCCGACTGCCGAAATTGTCCGCACGCCTTCCTGCTGGCGGACGAAAGCCGAGGCATTGACGCCGATGTCTTTAACCGTATCCCGGCGCAAGGTGTAGCTAAGACTCATCGCCAGCCGCTCGGCCAAAGGGAACCCCGCCCGCAATGAAAATCCACGGCTGCTTTCGCTGAAGGACGATTGATCCTGCAAGTCGTTGCGAATGACGAAGATGTCAAACCCAGCGGCGATGTTGCGGTTCAAGAAATACGGCTCCGTGAAGGAAAAATCGATCTGCTGGCGGCGGGAAGCCAAGTTCAACGCCAAGTTGACGTTTTGCCCCCGGCCCAAAAGGTTGGATTCGCTAATACTAATATCCGCCAAGAACTGGTCGGTGGTCGAATAACCGAAGCCAAAGCCAAGAGCGCCGGTTGAGCGTTCGCGCACCGCTATATCCAAAATGATGCGGTCAGAGGTCAATTGGCCCACCGCCCCCGCCGTGACTTCCGCCGGACGCTGGGAAATCTCCACTTCATCGAAAAACCCCAGCCCGCGGACTCGCTGGATCGAACGCTGGACCTTGGCGGTGTTAAAAGCGTCGCCCTCGGCAATCCGGAATTCCCGCCGGATCACTTCGTCCAGAGTCCGCACGTTGCCCTGAATGTTAATGCGGTCCACGTATACGCGAGGGCCTTCGCCGATGACATATTTGACATCGATGGTTTGGGTTTCGCGGTCCCTGGAAAATTGTGGCCGGATATCGACGAAGGCGAACCCCAATGTTCCCACTTCGAAAGTTAGGTCGAGAATCGAGTCCTCGATCAAAATGGCGTTGAAGGTTTCCCCCGGCACGCCCTTGACTAAATTCCGCAACGCCACCGTATCCAAGTCGGCGATCGGCGATTCAACGGTGATGTCGCCGAATTTGTACTGGGCCCCTTCCTCCACGGTAAATGTGATGAAGAAGCTCTCGCCATCCGGGGCCAGTTGGGCAACCGCGGAATTCACGCGAAAGTCTGCATAGCCTTTGCTGGCATAGAATTGCCGCAGGAGTTCTTGATCGAAAGCCATGCGGTCGGGGTCGTAATTGTCATTGGCGGTAAGAAACCGCCAGAATCGCGATTCCGTGGTGACGATGACGCCACGGAGATCGCGGTCCGAAAACGCCTTGTTGCCGATAAAGCGGATCCGCTGAATGCGCGTCAGCGGCCCTTCGGTGACTTCGAAAACCAAATCCACCCGATTCTGTTCCCGCTGGATGACTTTGGGCTCGATGCGGATAGCGAACCGGCCGCTGCGTTGGTAAATTTGGATCAAGCGCTGAACATCCGATTGCACCCGGCTGCGGGTAAAGACCACCCGCGGCCTTAGTTGCAATTCCGCGGTCAGTGCCTCATCGGTTAATTGGCGATTCCCTTCAAAAGCGATCCGGTTGATCACCGGATTTTCAACCACTCTTACGACAAGAGTGCCCCCATCCGGGCCGATCACAACGTCCGCGAACAATCCCGTCGCGAACAGCGCCTTGACAGACGCATCAATGGCCTCGGCTCCCATGGGGTCGCCAACAGCAATCGGGATATAGGACAAGACGGTTTCCGGCTCGACCCTCTGATTGCCCTCGATCCGTATATCCTGGACCACCGGCCCCTGGGCCAGGGCCCGCCCTTGGGGGGCCGTCCACAGCGCAATCAAAACAAAAAGCGCCACGAACCAAAGGCGCCCCGACCAAGATTGGGGGCTTCCCACGGTCTTGTCCAAAGGCACTAAAAAAGCCCGCTCAAGCGATCGGCCAGGTTCAAACGGCCGATGTCGTTCCATGTGGCGAAGATCATCAACATCAAAACCAATGTCAGGCCAATGCGGAAGCCGAACTCTTGCGCTTTTTGGCTCAGCGGTTTTCCGCGGACAAATTCATAGGCGTAAAACAGCAAATGGCCGCCATCCAAAATGGGGATAGGAAACAAATTGATGAGGCCCAAACTGATGGACAGAACCGCGACAAAAAACATGATCGAGGTCAGCCCGAATTGGGCGGCTTGGCCGGACATTTGAGCGATCCCGATTGGTCCGCGCACGGCGTCGGCGGCCATGGACCCGGTGACCATGCGGCCCAAAAAAATCAGGGTCTGTTTGCTGATGAAATAGGTTTCCTTGGTGTCAAACCACAGCGCCGTTCCCGGCCCTCTGCGCACCAGAACGATCGGGCCAAAGCCGACTCCTAGAAAGCCAACCTCTTCTTCCACACCGGGTGCGACTTCCTGAACCGCCCGGGCCGGGGCCGCGACAAGTGAAACTTCCAGGTCATCGCGCAACACAACAAAATTCAGCTCGCGGCCGGGGCTTGAGCGGATCAAAAGCAGCACGTCTTCAAATTTCTCGATCGCGGTACTGTCGATCGCCAGGATGCGGTCGGCCTCTTGGAACCCCGCCGCTTCGGCAACCGAGTCCGGTACAACAGAGCCGATTGTTGGCGGCGTAAATCTCTGGCCGACGGTCATGAACATGGTGGCCAGGACAACGATCGCCAGGATGAAATTTGCGATCGGCCCGGCTGCCACCACCAATGCCCGGCTGGCCAGAGGCTGGGTGTGGAATGCCTTGGCGAGTTCTTCGGGTGTGTAATCCCGATCTTCGGCCCCAGCCGAGGCGACGCCCATGTCGCCGACAAATTTCACGTAGCCGCCAAAGGGGATCCAGCTGATTTTCCAACGGGTACCGGATTTGTCCGTCCAGCCGACGATCTCGCGGCCAAATCCCACGGAAAAGACCTCAACCCCCACCCCGCGCCAGCGGGCGACGCCGTAGTGGCCAAGTTCGTGGAAAAAAACAAGGACCGTGAGGACGGCGATGAAGGCGCCAAGGGACGTGATCAATGCCATCAATTAATCCCCTGAACACGCGGGCAAAATATCCACATCATGACCCAGACACCCGTTTCGCTGTCCGCCGCGCCACCGTGTCGGTTTCGAAAACGTCGTCCAAAGACCGGAGCGCCGCCACCGGTAATTCCGTCAAGGTTTCCTCCACAACACGGGCGATATCCAGAAACCCAATGCGCCGCGCCATGAATTCGACCACGGCGACCTCGTTGGCGGCGTTAAGGATAGTAGGTGCCGTCCCCCCGGTTTGCAAGGCTTGGCGGGCCAAACGCAAGGCCGGAAACCGATCCGGATCCGTCGGCTCAAACGTCAGGCTGGCAATGCTCGCCAGGTCCAAGCGTTCAGCCCCAAATTCCAGCCGGTCCGGCCACGCCAGGGTCACCGAAATTGGCGTGCGCATGTCTGGCGCCCCTAATTGGGCCAGAACCGAGCCATCCACGTATGACACCAGGCTGTGCACAACCGATTGCGGGTGCAGCAAAATGTCGATCCTGTCCTCGGGCATGCGGAACAGATGGTGGGCTTCGATCAATTCCAGGCCCTTGTTCATCATGGTGGCGGAATCGATGGAAATTTTCGCACCCATATCCCAAGTTGGGTGGGCGACCGCTTCCTCCGGTTTGACGGAGGCCATGCGCGCCCTATCGAATTCCCGGAACGGGCCGCCGGAGGCGGTCAAAATAATCCGGTCAACCGTTTCGGGATGATCGAAATCAAACACTTGAAAAATCGCGTTGTGTTCGGAGTCCACCGGCAACAAAGTCCCGGCCCCGGCGGCGACTTCCTGCATCACCAAATCTCCGGCGCACACCAGCACTTCTTTGTTGGCCAAGGCGACGGTCGCACCCTGGCGAATTGCTGCCAGTGTTGGGTTCAGCCCGGCGGCGCCGACGATTGCCGCCATCACCCAATCCGCTGGGCGCCCTGCGGCTTCCGTCAGTGCGGCCTCCCCCGCCGTCACCTCGATCCCGGTTCCGGCCAGGGTTTCGGCGAGCGCCCCGTACAAATTTTCGTCCCCAATCGCCACCACGTTTGGCGATAGGTGCTTGGCTTGCTCCGCCAGCAAGGCAACGTTGGTGTGCGCCGTCAACGCTTCGATCGCGTAGGCCCGCCCAGCGGACTGTTCGTTTGAGATCAACGCGATTGTGTTTTGGCCCACCGAGCCGGTGGAACCCAGCACCGACACCCGGCGCGGTTCGTGGTCGGCGGCCGGCCCCGGAGTTTTAAAGCGCGCGGCTAAAGCCACTCCAATCCCCGTTGCTGAATGACGTAAACCCCTGCCGCCGCCAATGGCACCGCCGGCAACATACTGTCCAGGCGGTCCAACACCCCGCCGTGGCCGGGGATGATCCGCCCGGTATCCTTGACCCCGGCTTGGCGTTTGACTTTGGAAATCGCCAAATCTCCAACCTGCCCCACCACCGAAATGACCAGGCTCGCAATCACCAGGGGCAGCGCGGTCGCGACCCCGCCAATCGTAGCGGCGACCCATCCGGCGACGCCCGCCGCGGCGATGCCACCGGCAAACCCCGACCAGGTTTTTCCTGGACTGATCGTCGGCGCCAGTTTCGGTCCGCCGATGGCGCGGCCGGTGAAAAAAGCGCCGATGTCGGTGGCCCACACCACGGAAAATACCCAGACCACGGCGAACAGCCCGGCTTCCGGCGCGTCCCGCAACCAAATCAGCGCCACCGGAGCAAGGCTGACATAAACGACGCCAACCGCGCCCGTCAGCGGTGACCTGTCGCGGTCCCGGGCCAGTGCGAAGGTCGCGGCGCCGGCGCCGGCAATCGCAACGATGGCCCAGAGAAACTGTCCTGACACGGTCAAGGCCACGGCGGCGACGGCGGCGGCGGCGTGGGCCCAGGCGACAGGCCCCGATCCTGGCCCGCCGTTGAGCCGGTCCCATTCGAAGGCTATGACGACGCCGGTGATTGCAGCCAGCCCGGCGAACGCCCAGCCCCCGGCGACAGCGGCGCCAAGGCCGACCAGACCAAGCACAACACCAGAAACGACCCGGAGCCCAAGCGCCGAAGAAGCCTCAGGCACGGGTGGCACCAAACCGCCGTTCTCGCTGATGGAATTCGTCGATAGCGGCTTCCAATGCTTCGCGCGAAAAGTCGGGCCAGCACAGGTCGGTGAAAATTAACTCGGTATAGGCGGCCTGCCACAGCAGAAAGTTGCTGAGCCGTTGTTCACCGCTGGTTCGGATCAACAGATCCGGGTCGGGAAATTCCGCCGTTTCCAGCCGGGCCTGGAACATTTCTTCATTGATGTCGTCGGGCCCGATCAAGCCGTCGGCCACATCTTTCGCGACCCGCTTGGCCGCTTGAACAATTTCCGCGTGGCTGCCGTAATTCAAGGCGATCACCAGGACCAGCCCGTTGTTTGCCGCGGTCTTTTTTTCTGCCCGGGCAATCAATTCGACGATGTCTTCTGCCAGTCCGGCGCGTTGGCCAATGAACCGAAGGCGCACATTTCGCCCATCCAAATCAGCGATTTCGCGTTTCAGATAGATCCGCAGCAGCCCCATCAAATCGTCGATTTCGGCGGCCGGCCTACTCCAGTTTTCCGACGAGAACGCGTACAGGGTCAGATACCGCACGCCAAAGTCAGCGCAGGCCTGCACCGTGGTGCCTACTGATTTCGCACCGCGCTCGTGGCCCGCCGCCCGGGGCAAGCCCCGGGACCGCGCCCAGCGGCCGTTGCCATCCATAATGATGGCAATGTGCCGCGGCGCCGCCGCCGATGGCTCCCGTTCCCGAACCGCTTCCATATTCTTCAAAAAACCCCGCAAGCCACTCCGCGCTAGAGCACGATCAAACAATATGGCTCTAGACCTGCATAATTTCTTCTTCCTTGACCGACAACGCCTCGTCGACCGCGGAAATTTTTTCGTCCGTCAGCTTTTGCACCTCGTCGGCAAGCTGCCGATGCTTGTCCTCCGAGATTTCCCCGCCTTTTTCGCCCGCCTTTAGTTTGTCCATGCCATCCCGGCGCACGTTGCGCACTGCAACCCTGTGCTCTTCGGCAAATTTGTGGGCGATCTTTACCATCTCTTTGCGGCGGTCTTCCGTCAGTTCCGGGATCGGCACGCGAACCAGCTGGCCGTCGACAATGGGGTTAAGCCCGAGATTGGCGTTTCGGATCGCTTTTTCGACGCTGGTCACCAAGCCCTTGTCCCATACTTGGACGCTCAGCAACCTGGGTTCGGGGGCGCTGACCGTTCCCACCTTGGGCATCGGCATTTCGGCCCCATAGGCCTGGACAACAATCGGCTCCAACAGGCTCACGGCGGCGCGGCCCGTCCGCAATCCAGTGAATTCCTTGTGCAAATCGCCCAGCGCGCCATCCATGCGGCGGCGTAAATCTTCCAAGTCAAACCCCGACATGGGCCCTAGGCCTCCTCCGCAATGGTCGTCCAGGTTCCACGTCCAGCCAAAACGTCGGCCAGAGCTCCCGGCTGATGGAGGGAATAAACCAAGATCGGGATCCGATTTTCCCGGGCAATCGATATGGCTGATGCGTCCATCACTTTCAGATCGTCCGCCAGAACCTGCAGATACGTGAGCGTATCATATCTTATGGCGTTGGGGTCTGCCGCCGGATCCGCAGAATAGACCCCGTCCACCTGCGTGCCCTTGAACAAGGCCTGGCAGTTCATTTCCGCGGCCCGCAGCGCCGCGGCTGAATCTGTCGTAAAGAACGGATTGCCGGTTCCCCCCGCGAAAATGACCACCCGGTTTTTTTCCAAGTGGCGCAGCGCCCGGCGGCGAATAAAGGGCTCGCACACCGTCGACATCGGGATCGCCGACAGGACCCGGGATTGGACCCCGGCCACTTCCAAGGAATTCTGCATGGCCAAGGCGTTGATCACCGTGGCCAGCATGCCCATGTAGTCGGCGCTGGCCCGGTCCATCCCGGCCGCGGCCGCCGAGGCGCCGCGGATGATGTTGCCACCGCCGATCACCAGACAAATCTCGACGCCGGTGGCGTGAACGGTGGCGATTTCGCCTGCCAGCCGGCTGACGGTGGGGTAATCGATGCCATGCTGGCCGTCGCCCATCAGGGCTTCGCCCGAAAGCTTCAGAAGGATGCGGCGAAAGGCGTTTTCTGTTGCCATCTCAGTCCGCCCCTGATGGCCGTTATGTGCCGGATTTGGCGGCTTCAACTTCGGCGGCGAAATCTTCTTGCTTTTTCTCGATGCCTTCGCCCAACTCAAACCGCACGAAGCCGCCTACCGACACCGGAGATCCCAGCTCCTTGCCGGCGTTCTCGAGCACCGCCGCGATCTTGGTTTCATTGTCGATGAC
>JAKZSO010000022.1:0-8196 GCA_047517625.1 Alphaproteobacteria bacterium | reverse complement strand
ACAATGAATCATGCCAGCCCCGCTTTGGGAATCCCCTTAATGGGTCCGGACCCTAGTCCCCGGATCATGGGGAAACGACCTAAGCCGTTCGCGTACTCGTTTCACTTCCCGTGCCATCCGACACGGCCACCGGGGAAGGATCAATGCCCCCGGTGCGTCGCCTTACGGCCTCAAGTTGCTACGAACTCCCATGGCTGAGGGAGCACCGGGGTAGAAGTGCGCGAGCATGCAACGGCTCGCGGGATGGGTTCGGACCATTGCCAGGAATTGCGCCAAGGCCCGCAACGGCCTCGGCTCTTGGTATTTGGTGCTACCGCCCCAAGAGGGCGCGTCACGTCCCGTGCCATACCGGGACCGGCTTTTTTGGTTGTTGGTGACTGATGCACAGCGGCAGGTGCCCGCGAGCGTGAGCGCTTCGAGAACGCGAAGTGAGCGGGCTCCGGCTTGACGCCCACGGACCTTGAACCCGGGTCGGGACGAAAAATTGCGCTCGCATTCGAGAGTCGAGTTGGGTTAGATTCGTTCAGCAAAACAGGGTTCAGCCTGGGTTGCGCCGCCGACTCGGACCTTCGCAAGTCCGAACCGGGACTAAAATTGGCCGGGGGCGGTATTGTCCCCGGTCTTTTAGGTTTTACTCTAGGGCGGAGCCACATACAAGATAATGTGGCCCCGGGGCCAATGGACCACCACATGGCCGTGGCCTGTCGCCAATCGCCGGGAATTGGCCAGTGCTCACACGGATTGCCGTGAATTCGCCAGTTCAAGCGCCTTGACCGTGCGTTTGAGTGACCTGATTTCGCGCACCGCGTCGGCGTGTTTGCCTTGCCAGTTGGCGACAGACGCCTTGAGCGTCCTGATCAATTCGGATTGATTATTGATCTTGTCGAATACCTTCCGGCTTTTCGGATCGACCGACTCTTCCATGAGCGCAACGCGTTCCTGGGCGCTGCCCAGATCGTCTTCCAGAGCAGCAATGACCTCGGCGGGGTCGGCCCCGGCGGGCTCGGGCTCGTCTGGCACAGGCTGGACGGCGGTGACGGGCTTGGGCTTGGGCGGCGGCCCGAGCGATCTGATGGTTGCCCTGATTGACGCCCCCAAATTTCCGGCGCCGGAAATTTGGGCGGCCAACTGCATGTACTCGCTCGCGCTCGAAGTCGCGATCCCGACTGATTCAAGCCAGGGCCCAAATGCCCCATGGGGCAAGCGGCGTTTCTTTTCGGCCAAGAGCGCGCCCAGCCGCCACGCGGCCTTGACGGCAGTTTTCTCCGCGCTCCGGCGAGCCACGAGCGCAGCGCTAATCGTTTGATTTTCCTCGCCGATCCGGCGATTCAAATTGAAGTTATCGAGCCCGTCAAAAGCGATGCTGCGCGGGACGGCGTGACTTTCGGTGCTGGTTTGGGGTAAATTCGTCGGGTGATTCAAGGGTTTGGTCCTTGGATTGCGCCGTCGCCGTCGAGGAACTCAATATTCCTAGGCGAAACGGGGCCGGGGTGGCGAAATTGCCTTCCCGGCCCCGTTGATAGTGCACAGCCAAATGAAAAACGCAACATGTGGTTGTCTGGCGGCCAAATCGCTGACTCGCATTTCCAATTGACAAGCCGCGCCGCCCCTTGCCAATTGCAAACGTGGCCACAAATAGACCGCATTTTCACGTCTGGCTTCGGGCCCAAACTGGCCGAATTTACTATTCGCTGGCTCGCTGGTTCCACACGCGGCAGGCCGCCGGTCAGTGGGCCAAGCGCCGCCAGCCAGACGCGAATAAGCGCATGATCCTACAATGTACGGATGTGAAGTGCCGGCCCAAGCTGTGATCTGCGCGTGTGTGCGGGCCGGTCAGCCGCAATCCATGGATTGCCGCGGCGATAAAGCCACCCCTCGCTTGATGTGGTTTACCCGCACCAGGGCAAGGTGTATTTGACAGGCCCTTTTTGGGGACGAAGGAATCCAAGGAATGAAAAGAAGCTGCGAGACTTGCATGTTCTTTGATAGTGACCACCCTGGAACTGAATCCGGAGAGGGACTTTGCCGAGGTGTGCCGCCGACTGTGCACTTGTACCCGGGTGAAGAAAAGTATCAAGCCGTTTGGCCAACCGTACGCAAAGATGATTGGTGCGGCACGTGGCAGGCTGAGCCGCCATCTGGTCCGGCGGTCGCTGGCGCGTATCTAGCTCAGTGAACCGCGTTGGCGGTAATGACGGTGGCAAAAGCCTTTCGCATGGTGCGATCGGCCGCAGCCAGTTAGTGAGCACTTGGCGCGGGGTTTTTTGACCCTCGTTTCAAGCGGTTCGCCGTTCCGTCTCCATCTCATGTAATGCCGGGGGCACCAGCCGCGCCGGATTTTAGGCGCCTCGCCGCATCCAGGAATTTTGCAAAGTGTCAGCCTCGGTTGTTGTGCCGCCATTAGTTTTCGGCCTCGCTTTCCATGACGCCCCGGACCATTTTGGCCCGGGGTTGCCGGACTAATTTCGTGTGCGGGTTGCCGTGAACTCGCCATCGGAAATAATGCTTGGGACAAAGCCCACGGCGGATGTGGCGGTGCTCGCCGTCGCATCCCATGATTTTGCAGCGCGTTTGCCTTGGTTTGCCAGTGTTCAACCTTCGTCCTCCATGGTCATGAGCCCGGCGAGCGACGCCGCTTTGCCGGGGTCCATGCCGCCGCCGACAAGCGACTGGAAAGCCCTTGCGCGGCCTGAAAGGTCCGCCGCAAACAGGGCGTCGAAGCCCAGGGAAATGTCGGCCTCGAATTTGTTCGACAATTCCTCGGCAACGATCCTTCCCAGCGGCATGATCGTAGAATGAAGCAAGCGCCGGAAACCTTCTCTTTGGCCGGTGCCTTCGGCGTCAATCACGACCGAAAGCGGAATTCCGCAAGCCGAGAAAACTTCGCGTGACGCCATGTCCGCTTGCTGGATCAGTGAAGCGCCTGGCGCCGCACCCAGGCGACGGGCTTCCCAATCGCCTTTGGGGCGTTGCTGCGAGCCATCAGCCGCCCATCCCGAGCTGGTACTTTCCACGAGCGCGACTTTGCCGCGCAAGCTCTTGCATCCCTGGCAGTCTGGTCAAGCACGCCGCCGCCCATGCCCGCCGGCAGGTCAAGCTCGACCGTCGCGCCGTCCGCAAAGATCACTTCGAGCTTGCCATCTACCGTGATCGCAAGGCCCGTGACGGGGTTGCCCGGCGTGCCTACGGCCTCTTGCGCCGCCGCAACGGCTTCGCCCGTGGACCCTGCCCGGTGCACCCGGTAGGGCAAAAGCATCGCCAGGCGCCGGAGTTGCGGCCCGCGTTTGCAAAAGACAACCCACGGCCCGCGTTCGGCTGATCGAACAAATATCCGGCCAGCCTGATTGCCGCTTCGTTGACAATCACCTCCGGCGTGGTTTCGTAGGCCGCGCCAAGGTGGCGTGAGATTGCCTCGGTCGTGAATGACAACAGGCGCATAGCCTCGGCAACTTCCTCGGCGTTGTCGCCCAGGCGGATCGCCGCTGACAGTTGGGCTTGTGTTAGGGTTACAGCCATATTCGCGGCCTCCGTGGCGTGAGCGCTTCAAGCGCTCGAACGTCAATATCGGTTTCGGAATAGGCTGGCCGCGTGACGATGCTCAATTCCGATAGAACTGCGTTTTCAATTACGCGAACTTGAACGGCGGCATTTCCGGGCTCCGGTTCCAGCCGCTCGCCATCGGGCACAACAGCGCGTGGCGGCACTCGGAAACCTGGGGAAATGCCGCCGATCAAGCCTGCGCGAACCATTGCAACCACGTCGCGCATGTAGGACGGTTGGTCCGCCTCGTCCGGCAAGTCGATTTCAAAGTCGATGGCTTCCCGCGTGGACGTGACGCGGGCGCCGGAGCGGCGTCACGTGATCACATTCTAGCCGTCCCGCCTTGCCGCACTAGACACAACGCCAGCCATCACGATCAAGCACGACGCGGCGGACGTGTTGCCATTGCCGCGTCCGCATCAGGGGCAAGTGATTGCGGCTCATCCGGCAAGCGCATGACGGCGGCGGCGCACCGGCGGTTTCGCGCCCTGGCGCGTTCCAGCCGCGGCGGCCAGAATAGCGGCGGCGGCATCGTCACGAGCCTGCGCGCGGCGGACGCGCCTTTCCAGCACGGCGCGCCGGAACCCTCGAACGTCCTCGGCGCCATCCTTAAATCCCTGCCCACGAATTTCCAGCGCGGCAGGCGGCACCCCGGCAGCGTCCAGAGCGTCCCTCAGCTCAGCCTCGCGCCATCGGTCGGCCACGATCCGCGACGGGCGGCCGAAGCGGTCCAATGCCTCGGCCAGCAAGCCCTTCAGGTCCACGGCCCGCGGCCGCTGAGGTAGTGTTCGAGCGCGCTGCTATTCATCATTCAAAAACGTCGTGTCTAGGCCCCCGATTGGCGCACCAGGTGGTCATGGCGCCGGTGCCATTTTGGCCCTATCCGCCTTTCGTTGGTGGTACCGCTTGCGCGCCTTCGCCAGGCATCCAGAGCAGACAAGGTTGTCACCGTCCCTCGGCCCGCTACATTTTGGACATGCGCCCTTGCGCTGCAGCACCTTGCGCCGCCGGACTGCGTTGACACTGGCCATTGTCCGGCAACGCGCGCAGAGCTTGAAGCTTTTATCCTCGCGAGGCCTCAAACACTTTGAGCACCCACCCTCCATAGGCGATGCGGCCTTGGGAGGGGTCGGCACCGCCTTGGGTGTTGCAGGGGTCGGCACCGCCTTGGGTGTTGCAGGGGTCGGCATGAAGCGCCATGCCACGTGCTTGGTCCACCACTGGCCCATCATTGGGACCACTTTTCTGGCGCCATATTTTAACAAGGTGCGAGGCTGGCCCATCATTGGACAACCCCCCCATCGGCTTCGAGCGTCGCCTGTTCGTGGATTGCCTCCATCATCACCATTGCCCCGAACAAATGTTCGGCGGCGGCAATCAGGGCTCGCAGTGGATCGGGCGGCGGCTCGACGCCCAGTACCTGACAGCGTTCGGCCCAGCTTTCGGCCATCGCAAAAGCGCGCTCGGTTTCGTCTTCGTTAAGCTTCACTGTGTTGACTGTAGGCGGCGTCTTGTCTTCTGGGTCAAAATAGTGCGGGCCGCCGTCTGGATAGGTCATGCGGAAATCCTTTCAAGTTGGTCGGCAAAGTCCAAGATTTGTACCTTCAAGGTTTTGGCTTCCGCCGGGCTGGCATCGCCCAAGGACGCCTCGGCCGACTGGATCGCCGTTCGGAAGTCTTCGGAGGTCCAGTCGGAGAATAATTTCCTGGCCGTGTCGTCGCGCAAGGTTCGCCAACGCGGTTTCGTTGGTTCCACAACCCGTTCTCGCTGGTGTCCTCTTTGGGGTGGCTGTGGTGTCCTCTTTTTGCAGCTTTGGGGTGGCTGTGGAGTCCTCTTTTGGCCCATGGGGGGTGGCGCTGATGTCCGTTCTGGGGATTACGGGCATAACTTTTTGGGCTTGGGGGCGCTTCGTTGGTGCTTGATTTGGAGGCGGGCGGGGTCGTTTGGCCCTTCAGGAAATACCGAACGGCGCCTCGGCCGACCGCACCCATGGAAGTGATATGACAATGGTTTTGAAGTTCGCGCAGCACTTTATGCACGTTTCGGCTGTGCGTGGATGACGCTTTGGCGAGCGTAACGACTGCCGCGCGGCTGTCTCCGAAGCCGGAGCGGTACAGGGACAACCCTATAAAAACGCGCTTCGCCGCCCGCGATAATTTCTGATCGAATAAAATCTCGGCGGGCACCCGAGCAAATTGTTGGTGGGGCTCGAGCCTGGAAAGCGGGTTGATCCTAGTGCCTCGCATTGCGATCAGGCCAAGTTCAATCGCGCTGGTGCGCCATCGCTGCCAATTTCTCGGCGTCGTCCCTGCCAGCAGGGCCCAGCCTCCCGGCGGCTTCCCATGGACGCCGCGATCCCGCCACGCCCGTACTGCGGCCCAGGCGAGCAAGGCGCCAAATTCTTTTGGGTTGTTGTACGCCAAGACCATGGGCCGCGAGATAGGCACGGCCCATGAGGAGTCGGCGAGGATTTCCCCGGCTGTGCGGGGGTCGGCGCGATCCTCGGGCGGCGTGTTGCACGGGGGGCCGGGCGGTCTAATGTTGAAAACTGCATTTGAAATCCCCTTTCCAGGATTCGGTGCGGGTTTAAAGAATTGGGCCTTCACATCCTTTTCGGCCCCGTTCATCGTCGTAGCGCCGGGGCACATCAATCGCGCCCCGGCGTTACTTTTGGCCCGCCCAGCGGCGGCTCATCCTCCGCAGCGCGAGCGGCGTAGTCGTCAGGGAACTGCGTCCGGAATATGGCGTCCAAGCGGTCGGCGGCGTCCATGGACCTATGCCCCAGATCGAGGCACCGTTTGATAGTGAGTATGAGAATGTCCGGTGTCGCCTCGGCGGGCAGCGGGGGCAAGGCAACAGTGGTATCCAAAACCTCAATCATGCGTTCAAAAATAGCGGCATCGTTCGGCTCGACTCCGCTCGCGCGGACCTGCTCTCGCACCCGTTCCTTAACGCTCAGAAACTTGCCGATCACGCGGTTCGGGATCCTGATATTCATTGGCCGCCATTCGTCAACATCTAGTGGTTGAAATGGAAAGTATCACAATATGCAAGGCATGCCAACGTTGATATTCCCGGCAGCGCCACACACACAGTGCACTCCAGGACGACGCCCGGTTAGGGGTCTGGGAGCGCGCCGCGCAGACTGGCCGGGGGGGGTGGTAGGTACGCCGCCAACAAAGCGCTCGGGCAACGGCCCGGCAGCGAATAGCTATGAACGCCCTGGCGCCCGGCCTTACGCCCATCCCGGTAGGGTGTGGACCTACCTACGCGCTGATTCGAATACCAGGTGACGCCACGCGGCCGCCGCTGGGCGGAGGGTATCTCCGCCGCGCGGAGGATGGAGCCGAAGGAAACCGCGCGATTCAGAACGGCGGCCCGGCCGTCCCCCCCTATTTCACCACCTTCAGGCGGCCGCCTGGCTACTCAGAACGGCTTCCGCCGAACAGTCCGCGCCAGGTAAGGCGCTTCTGCGTAGCGGCGGAGCGCCGCGCTTCCATGTCCGATCGCAGCCGCTCGCGCTGGCCCTTCAGATCCTCGACCTGGGCCTTGAGGCGCAGCATGTCGCAGCCCTGTCGCCGGCGTTGTCGGAACGGAACACGCCAGCCGCATGGCCGTAGGTGGCCGCGCACATGACGATTTTCAGATCGCCCACGCTCCCGGCAAAGGTGCCGTCAACGCGGCCATAACCCAACTAACTGCGATAGTTCGCATAGGACGTGATGGCGGAGACGTTGTGATTGGCCAGTTTCGTCCCGGTAAACAGGCCCTCGGTGCCACCAAGGATTTGCTGGTCCATCTTGTCGCTCAAGTTTGAAATATGGTGCCTCATTCGCACTTTCCTACGAAAGCGTGGGTCACCTCGACCAGTCCGGACTTTTGGGACACGAGTGAGAGAATCTTCTTCTCCGTGTCGAGCGCATAGAGCTCCGTGACCGGTCCCCACAGGATCAGGATATGGCGAATGGAGCCTTGTCGGGTGACCTCGAGCACGAGAGCATCGTAGTCGCTGGTGCTTCTTGTCCAATCTTCCTCGCCCAGCTTGCTCTTCAGGACCACCTCTTCGACCTTGTCCGTTCCTAGGAATATCGTAGTGGTCTCCAATGATCCCTGTACCCAGCCGGGAGCACTGCCAGCAAGCTCATTCTCGTAGTAGTAACTGTAGCCTTCCATGGGTCCGCACGAAGCAATGACCGCCGCATTCGCAGAGATGCCGTCTCCGCCGACCGCCGCCGTCAAACAGAGTATCCCTGCGAGAAAAAATTTCATTGCGTGTTTCCCTCCCGAAAGATCGACGCACGGGCAGCGAAGCCGAACTGGCCGAAGACGTACCGCAAGCGCTAAATTTCAAAGTGCGACACTACTATAGTTCCGAAACGAGCGCCCGTATAGTTCCGAAACGAGCGCCCGCCACTGTCTCTCCGCCGGGCTTAGCTCCCGCCTGTTTTCGCGGCGGGTCTTGGCGATATGGCACGATCGGCACAACGCTTGAAGCCCGTTCGGGTCGCAGAGGTCTTGCCCCGGTTCGCGCTCCAACGGCGTGATGTGGTCGCACTCCAGGCGCCCAGCCCGGCCGCACATGACGCACCTATAATCATCGCGCTCGAAGACGGCACGGCGCACGACGGCCCAGCGGCGTGCATCAAGGCGGGTGTG
>JAKZSO010000021.1:0-5949 GCA_047517625.1 Alphaproteobacteria bacterium | reverse complement strand
GGCCTCGCCCACCTGGCGTCCGTTGAGGGCCCCACCGTGATCGTCGCCAATCACACCAGCTTCATTGATGGGGTGATGCTGTGTGCGGCGTTGCCGGGGAATTTCCGCTTTGTCGCCAAAAACAGCCTGGCGCTGTCGGCTTGGTCCGGGCCTTTTTTGCGCCACCTAGGCGCCCTGTTTGTGGAGCGCTTCGATCCGGCTAAAGGGGTGGCGGACAGCGGCAAAATTCTCGACAGCATTCGCGGTGGCGAGGTCACGGTCGTGTTCCCCGAAGGCACTTTCGGGCGCATGCCTGGATTGCTGCCCTTCCGCATGGGGGCATTCGCCAACGCCGCCGAAGCCGGGGCGGCCATCATCCCCGTAGCCCTGCGCGGTGGCCGGTCCATGTTGCGGTCAGGGTCGTGGTTTCCACGCCACGGTACGTTTTCCATCGTGAT
This sequence comes from Alphaproteobacteria bacterium, assembly GCA_047517625.1. Classification (GTDB taxonomy): domain Bacteria; phylum Pseudomonadota; class Alphaproteobacteria; order UBA2966; family CAIVPW01; genus JABHVE01. The sequence continues at coordinate 5,512 of JAKZSO010000021.1, read as the reverse complement.
TGGCGCCCCGATCTCGGCGCAGGAAACGGGGTGGGAGGGCGCCATCAGCCTGCGCGATCAAGCCCGGGCTGAATTGCTGCTGCATATCGCCGAACCCGACCTGAAATTCGAGACCGGCGAAGTGGAGAAGTTGAGGCCTAAGGGCTAGCGTTTGTGCGAAAGCTACGAGGCAGGCTCTTTTCGTGATACGATTTTTTACAAAAGGTTTGTTCGACCGCCATTTCGTTCTCCATTAATAAAGTTGTCAAATTGACGGGAGGCGTGAGGCGCTCTTATTCGTCCTCGTCGATATCCGGCTCGGGGGCTCGGCCGAATAGGGGGCCGCGTTGGTCAAACACCGGATCGCCCAGACCGTCGTGGTGGACGCCGCGCTGGAACAGAGTTCTCTCCAAAAATTCCTTGCCCCAATAAACCTCGCGGATCGCAAAACCGGGCATCGTGCAGCTGGTCACCGCCATGGCCACCAGGCATCCCACGATGATTTGCTTCTTCGGTCGTCGCAAAAACCTGACCACAGCCAACGCGCTACCTAAGTGCAGATCGTGGCGCAAGCGCCACGTGAACCTGAACGCCCTAAACAAAACGCTCAAGTGCGGTGGCCATCGCCGCTTCCTGCGAGGGCGGGGCGCCGCCAATCCAGTCCGCGACGATCTTGGCGGAGCCGCAGGCCAGGGTCCAGCCCAAGGGTCCGTGGCCGGTGTTCAAAAACAAATTCTCGCACCCGGCGCCCGGTGGTGGCGGGCCCAACAACGGCGGCCCATCCGGGGTCATGGGCCGCAACCCCGCCCACGGTTTCAGGTCGGGCGAAGGCCCATGTCCGGCGCCAAGCCCTGGGAACAAATCCACAGCCACATCGGCGATGGCCCGGGCGCGAACCGCGTCAATGGTGTCGTCATAACCGGAGAATTCCGCCGTGCCGGCGGCGCGCAAGCCGCCGTCGACCGGCGCCACCACGACTTTGCGTTCGGCATCCAACACGCCCAATTTTGGCGATTGGCTGTTGCCGCCAGACATGGGGATGGTCACCGAATATCCTTTCACAGGGGCGATGGGCAACGCCAAGCCAACGGTGCGGGCGATGACCGGGCTGTGGCTGGCCAGGGCCAGGACCACGGCGTCGGCCGCCAAAACGCCGGCGGAGGTTTCCACGCCCGTGACTGCTCCGTTTTTTCGCGCCAACCCTGATACGCCAACGCCGAACTGAAATTTCACCCCCATCGCGTTGCAGACGCCGGCCAGCTGATCGGTAAATTGCCGGGCGTCGCCGGTGGCGGCCGCTGCCGCAAGCAATCCGCCGACGATTTTTCCGCTGTGGTGTGCCGAAGCCAAGGCGGGCTCGGTGGCGGCGCAGGCCGCGGCGTCCAAGACGGCTTGTTGCGGCGCACCGCCGGTAGCGTTGCGCTTTGCTTCACGCTCGAACGCCCGCCCGGTGCGAAACACGGTAAGCACTCCGCCCTGGTGATAACCAAATCGCAGCTCCGGGTGTTCGGCAACCAATTCATCCAGGCAAGTTTGACTGGCCGCCGCAAGTCCCATCAAGATTTCGCTGTTGGCGCGAAACCGCCCCGGCGTGCAGTTGCGCAGGAATCTCGCGCCCCAGCGCCACAGCGCCGGATCCCACCGCGCGCGCAGCCGCAACGGCGCGTTTCGCCTGCCGGCCCATTTGAGTAATTGCAGTGGCGCTTCCGGGGTCGCCCAGGGCAGGGCCTGGCCAAAGGACAAATGGCCGCCGTTGGCGAAGGTGGTTTCGAGCCCGGGCCCGGGTTGGCGATCAATCACCGTGACTTCGGCACCCCGGCGGCGCAGGTAAAAAGCGGTTGTAACGCCGATGACACCTGCGCCCAAAACCAGAACTTTCACATCCCGGGCCCAGAAAGCCGTGGACGAAGGCGATCGCCCCTAGAGCGCGTCCGCGCCGGTCTCGCCGCCCAGCTGCGCTCCCGCAGCGCTCGAAAAATGCCGGCGAGCCACAAGGCCGAAAAGGATTTACAGCGCGTCTGCGCCGGTCTCGCCGGTCCGGATGCGGATCGCCTGTTCCATATCGGCAATGAAGATTTTTCCGTCACCGATCTGACCCGATTGCGCGGCCTCGCGGATCGTTTCCGCTGCTTTGTCGGCCACACTATCATCGACGACCAATTCGATCTTCACCTTGGGGACAAAATCGACCGTGTATTCGGCCCCGCGGTAGACTTCCGTGTGACCTTTTTGGCGACCAAAGCCTTTGACCTCGGAAACGGTCATGCCCTGGATGCCCGCCGCCGTAAGGGCCTCGCGGACCTCGTCCAGCTTATGGGGTTTGATGACTGCCATTATCCATTTCATGACCTAACTCCCTGCTCGCCTAACGGCGAGACTGTAAGGTTTTCCCAGGGCCGGTGGCTGCGGGGCGGTCAAATCTCGTACCCCCGCTCGCCGTGCTCGGAAATGTCCATGCCTTCGACCAGTTGCTCGTCCGGCGCGCGCAGGCCAACGATCGCCTGGGTGACTTTTATGAGCACGAAGGTGGCCACGGCCGACCAAAGCGCCACCGCAACGATGCCGGTGGCTTGGACGCCAAGGTGCTTGGCGACGGTGAAGTCAGCGGCCAGCCCCAGACCTTGGAACGCCTCCAGGGCCAGGAATGAGACCATAAGGATTCCCAGCATGCCGCCGATACCATGGACCGCGAACACATCGAGGGAATCGTCGATCTCAAGCCTTGATTTGACGAGGCTGACGCCGGCATAACAAATCGCACCGGCGGCGACGCCGATGATCAGGCCCCCCATGGGGCCGACGTAGCCCGATGCCGGAGTGATTGTGGCAAGCCCGGCAATGGTGCCAGTGACCGTGCCGACCAGGGTCGGTTTGCCGTGTTGCCACCATTCAACGGCCATCCAAGTCAAGGACGCCGCGGCCGCGGAAAGGTGGGTGACGGTCATCGCCATGCCCGCGGAGCCGTCCGACGCCAGGGCCGAGCCGGCGTTAAATCCGAACCAGCCAACCCACAGCATCGCGGCGCCCATCATCGTCAGGCTGGGATTGTGGGGCCGTTTCAGATCTTTCGGGAATCCCAGCCGGCCACCGAGCATGACGGCGATCACCAACGCGGAAACGCCCGCCGTGGTGTGGACCACCAAGCCGCCGGCGAAATCGCGGATACCCATGTCGGCCAGCCAGCCGCCGCCCCATACCCAATGGGTCACCGGCGAATAGACAAAGATCAGCCAAAGAACGGTGAACACCGCCACAGCGGCGAATTTCATGCGCTCCACATAGGCGCCGACAATCAGCGCCGGGGTGATGATGGCGAAGGTCATCTGGAACATGAAGAAAACGGTTTCGGGCATCGTTCCCTCCATGGCGTCGGCACCGACACCGGAAAGGAACGCCTTGCCCAAGCCGCCAACCCACTGGTTGGCGCCGCCACCGTCGGCAAAGGCAAGCGAGTAGCCCACCACCAGCCACACCACCGAGGCGAGGCAGGCGATGACAAACACATGCATCAGCACCGACAGCACATTCTGGGCGCGCACGAGGCCGCCGTAAAACAGTGCCAGACCCGGCAATGTCATGAACAGCACCAGCGCCGTCGCGGTCAAAATCCACGCCGTGTCGCCGGAATCGAGCCCGCTTTCCTGGGCGAACGCCACCGTGGGGGCGAAAATTGCCGCCCCGGCGATGGCCACCGCCATTGTTTTTAACCCACGTAAAGCAACCATCTCGGCCTCCCCCAAGTCCGTTTTTTGCGCCGTGCACCAAGCCGTTCCCCGGCGCAGGGGAATATTAACCACGAGGGACGTGGTTTTGCCAGAGTCTTTGCGCGGGCGGTGGGACGATGGCTGCTAGAACGGCACTGGCAAAAGCTCAAAAATTTCGATGCTGTAGTTGCCTTTGCCCTCGCTAAAGTATGGGTGACCACCGGTCATGGCCTTCGCCGCGGCCAAATCCGCCGCCTCGACAATCGAATACCCGGTCAGGTCTGCCGCGGTTCCTTCCGACCCGTCATCGCTGACGGAGGCTCCCCCGCCAAAAGGCGAGCCCACATCGACGAGGCCGTCACCGACTTTCCCCATCCATGCCCCCCAGGCATCCATGACGGCCTTCCCTTGTTCCTCGGTCATTTCGTCCATTGGCGTAACTTCGCCTTTGTAAACCATGATTAATTTCGTCATTCCGTGTCTTCCCTCCATGAGATCGTCGGGCGTGAATCTGAACGGCACCAGCGATGAAAGCAATCGTCCAGAACGGTTATGGCGACCCAGAACGCGTGCTGACCCTGCCCGTATTGATGGCTCCCTGAATGTTGCGATCAACGGCTCCGGGAGCGTGAAGGTGGGTCGCGAGGGGCGGCCATGCTCACCTTTTTTTGGGAGGAAATGTAAAACATACTTGACATAACGTATGCCCAGGCTTACATGGTGTTAAGCATTGATTACAACCCGCGCAGCCAGCGCACCAACCCAAGGAGAAAACCATGTCCCGTCGAGAAGTAGGCATTGTCGCAACGGTGGTCAGCAGCCTGGTGGTTTACGGGCTCTATCTCGTGATCGTGTTCGGAATGTACCAGGAGGGGCGGTTTGACACGGCGGACGCCACGAGCCTGGTGGGGAAAGCCATCCTTCTGTTGATGCTCGCGCAGATCGTCGCCTACATCGTCACCCAGATCGTCGTAAGCGCCGTGAGTTACGCCGGCGCGCGGGAGGAAGGACCTGATCGTCCGTTTGTCGACGAGCGCGACAAGGAGATCGAACTGAGGGAGAATCGGGTCTCGTTCATTGTCGTCACCGTGGGGTTCATATCCTCAATGGTTGTGTTGGCTCTGGGCGGATCAACCTTGCTAGTGTTCAACTTGTTCATTCTTGCCCTCACCCTGGGAGGCGTCTTCGGAAAACTGCGCAAGCTCTATCTGGACCGGAGGGGGTTCTAATGGCCAAGAACCGGGTCGGCAACACGATACGCCGCTGGCGCTTCGAGCACAGTGAAATGACCCAAAAGGAACTGGCCGAAAAGGTGGGCGTGACCCGCCAGACCATCATCGCCATCGAGGCGGCGAAATATTCGCCCTCGCTCGAGCTGGCGTTCCTGATTGCCCAGGCGTTCGGGGTGCCGCTTGACGAGGTGTTCTCGTTCGAGCCGGCGCGGGACTAGCGCGACGGACCGGGGCATTGGTGAGCCGCCAAAATGGATGCCCTCGTTTCCGTGGCGAACGTCCTCTATCTGCTGTCCTACAGCACGCGGGACCTTCTGCGCCTTCGCATCCTGACCGTGGTCGCGGCGGCCATCCTGGTGACCTACTTCTGGACGCTGCCGGAGCCTTTGGCCGCGGTGATCGCTTGGAATTTGTTCTTCATCGGACTCAACCTTTTTCACGTCGTGCGGCTGCTGTTAGTGCGGCGGTCCGAGGCACCAATAAATATGGGGTGTCAACGGCGGAGCAAAATAGGTCCAAAGGGCGGCGTAAAACTGGTCCATTTTCTGTGATGCGGTACGCGGTGTTGCGGGTTGTCCCGTTAGTCCATAGGAGGGC
>JAKZSO010000020.1:0-6333 GCA_047517625.1 Alphaproteobacteria bacterium | reverse complement strand
CCGTCCTGGATCGCCGGATCGCGGAGTGCCGCGCGAGGATCGCATGGTTCGAGGACGCCGCGGAGGGCAGCCCCCCCCCTGCCCCGGGCGGAATACTGGTAGGGCGCCCCGCTGTGGTGACATCCTGGTGACACTGGCCTTGGTCCGTGTCACCGATATTCCCTCTAAGTCACTGAAAAGCTTGGTGCCGGCTGGAGGAGTCGAACCCCCGACAACCTGATTACAAATCAGGTGCTCTACCAACTGAGCTAAGCCGGCTTGGGCGCACTATCGCACGACCGATCTGCGTTGGTGAAGGTCGCTGCGGTTGTTGGCGCCACAACGGGCGGCACCCGGGCTGTTCATCCCGCCACCCGGAATGTGGTATCACGGGGTATGCTTTCCTGGCTTGGACTAAACCGTTCCTTTGTCACCAACCCCGTGACCCTTGGGGTCCTGGCGTTGGTCATGATTTCCGGCGCGGCAGCCACCCGCACCCACTTGCATTTGACCGAAACCTGCGCCGCGGCGTCGCCGGTGGTGGTGAACGCCACGGGCATGGATGGCTATTACGTCGGCCGGTACGAGCGCATCGCCTATGAGACCTGCGGGAGAAACCGCATTCCCGAAACCTACGTGAACGCCTGGCCGTTGTCTGACTGCCGCCCGGGTGGCCGGGCCATGTGGTCAAACGGCAGTTTGGCCGGGTTTCCCCAGGTCTGCCGCCACAACCGCGGCAATGTGAGCGTCCTGTGACTGAAATGCGCGTCGCCAATAGCATCGCCTTGTGGCCACCGTCCCGGGGGCATCTCAAGGCGTTTTTGAAGACTCCGTTGGCTTGGGTGCTGGTGGCGGCGCTGGTTGGCTTCGGCTATTGGGATACTGCGGTCCGCGGCGAGACCCAAATCGTCTGCGGCGCGGTGTCGGTCATGATTGATCGTCAACTGTTTGCCGGCGAATACGACGGGGTCAACCGCAATCAGGCGCGTTTCATGCGGGCTTGCGAGGGGTTTGCCCAGCCGGATAGCCTGGATATTCGCGGTGGCGTGATGGGCCGGGCTTGGTTCGAATAAGCGCCCGGACCTTCGTCGATTAGGTCATTTTCCCGGGGTGGCGGTTTATTTGTTTTCGGGCTCTGCCCGGTGCCGCAGGGGCGGCGCGTTGCCCTGGCGGTCCTCGCCGAAATAGACCGTGCGGTGGGGGTAGGGGATCTCGATTCCCAACTCATCAAAACGCGCTTTGACCCGGCGGTTGAATTCCCGGCGCAGGCCCCATTGCTGAGACGGTTCGGTTTTGATCCGGACCCGGATGATCACCGCCGAATCCGCCAATTCGTCCAGGCCCAGCACCAGCATAGGCTCCAAGATTTTTGGCCCGTAATCCGGGTCGGCGCGGAGCTCCTCGGAGATTGCCTTCAGCACCGCCACCACATCGTCGTAGTTTTCCCGGTAGCCCACGCCCACATCAATGACGGCCTGGGAGTACTCCTTGGACATATTTTCGATCACGTCGACGCTGGAAAACGGCACGGTGTGGACCACGCCATGCAAATCCCGCAACCGCACCGTGCGCACTGTCAAAGCCTCGACGGTGCCGGCCTTGCCCGCCACCCGCACCACATCGCCCACGTGAATGGAGTCCTCCATCAAAATGAACAGCCCGGTGATGAAATCCTTGACCAGAGTCTGGGCGCCGAATCCGAAGGCCAACCCCGCGACCCCGGCCCCGGCCAACAACGGCCCGATGCTAACACCCAGTTCCGACAGAACGACCATGCCCGCCATCACGCCGATGACCACGGCCAGGGCATTTCGGATCAACGGCAACAACGTGCGGGCGCGCTGGGAGCGCACTAACTCCTGGCCGCTTTCGTCTTTGCGCTCCATCAGAATCCGGATGGCGGCGTTGGCGACTTCCCAGGCCGCAAGCGCCACCGCCAAAATGACGGCGATGCTGATTGCGCGGCCGACAAGATCGCGGCCAAGGTCCGATCCAAACCAGGCCAGGACGTCCGCCCCCCAAATCCCCAGGACCACCAATGCAGCGACGATTTGGATCACCGCCGCGATCGTTCTGCGCACCAGGGGCAAGTACAGGTCCGCCCGCTCGGCGACAAAAGGGTACCGTTTGCGCAGTTCCTCGCCGACCCCGAACATGCGCCGCAGCGCTTGGCCAGCGGCCCACACCGCGACCCAGGCCACCGCCACGACCCCGGCGGTGGCGGCGGTATTGCCCGCCACGTAGCCGAACCCGCCGGGGACTTCCACCGTCCAAACCGCCCAGGTCACCCCCAGGTAGAGAATGGCCAGGACGTGCCAAACGTCGCCAAGGCGCTCACGAAATAGCCGCCAGCCCATCAGGCCTTCTTTGTCCCCGGCGATCCAACCCGCGACGGTGGCGCGGTTTTGCAGGATCAGGACCACCAACAGCAGGCCGAAAATAAGGCCCAGGGCCTTCGCCAGCAGCAGCGATCCGGACTGAGGCGCTTCCAGCAGGATCGCGACCTCGGTCAGCAACAGGGCGAAAACAAGGAAGTTGATCAGACGTCTGGCCCAAACGAACAAGTAGGCGGCCGTGCCGTCGGCGAGGGGCACCGGACGCAAGGCGGGCACCAACGGCGACAGCACGCCCCGGGCGAACGCGACCGCCATCCATCCCAGAGCGAGGGCGGCGACGGTGGCGAAAATGACGGTGGGCACGGGGTCGGCGGGCTCCATCACCTCGACAATGATGGCGGCAGTTGCCGCGAACACCGCGGCGGGAATGACAATCAAAAGGAAACGCCCGGCGGCGATGGGAATGCGCACCCACCAAGTCGGCGCTTCCCGGCCTTCGACGCGCCGGATCGCGGGTCCCAGGGCCAGGCGGGTCAGAAACGCCAGGGCCCATCCGCCACCAATCGCGATCGGCAGGCGGGTTGCCAAGGCTCGCCACAACGCGACCCGCTCGGGGTCGTCGAACTGAAGCCCGAGCCAGGCGCGCATCGCGCCCGCCTCGCCGATGGCGGTGCCGAGTTCGGCGAGCTGGTCGGTCAGAGCGGCCAGGGCGTCCGCGACCGGGGTTGTCGCGGTGGCCGAGGTGGTGGCCAGAACGGTGATCACCACTGCCAAGCCAAAAACGCCCCATGCCTTGTTTTTCGTCGCGTTCATGGCCGGTCTCTTACCACGCCAGGGACTCTCTGGGGCGGGGCTGGGGGGAACCTTGAAAATTTTCGAATCCGAGCGAATATTACTTTGTCCATCATAACCAGTCGGATCGAGACATGAAGGCGTCGTTCGCTGCGGGATGTTTTTGGCAAGTCGAGGCGGCGTTCGCCGCGCGTGAAGGCGTCCAGGCGGCGACGTCGGGATACACCGGTGGCGCTCTCGCCAACCCCACCTACGAGCAAGTGTGCTCTGGCACCACCGGCCATGCCGAGGCGGTGGAGGTGGACTTTGATCCCGAGGTTGTGTCCTACCGCGAGCTGGTGGAAATGTTCTGGAAAATCCATGACCCCAGCCAAAAGGATCGCCAGGGACCTGACATCGGTTCCCAGTACCGCTCAGCAATCTTTACGCACGATGACGACCAAGCCCAGGTGGCGCGGGAATCCGCCGCCGCCTTAGCCGCCAGCGGCCGGCTGCGCCGGGACATCGCCACCGAGATCGTCCCGGCCAAGGATTTCTTCCGGGCCGAGGAATATCACCAGCGTTATCTGGAAAAGATGGGACGCCACCGATAGCACCCCAAGTCACCGTAACTGGTGACGGAATAACACAAAATCCGCTTCGAAATGTTCATCCGTCAATTTTTTGGCGGCGTTCACATCCCTACGTTTACGGCACAGGCTCGAACGCAGGCGGAGGCCAGCGGCGGGGCGGCGCGAAATTAATTTGGAGACGGACCATGAAACGGAATTTGTTGAACAATACTCCCCTGAGCCAAGGCCTGATTTGGGCCGGTGCGGCAGCACTGGTGTTGGGTCTGTCCGCCCTCGACAACGCCGCCCACGCCCAAGGGAAGGCGGCTGCCGCCATCGAGCGGGCTCTGGAAAAAGCCCCGGACCAGGCGAAAGAGGCGCTGGAGAAGGTGCTGGAGAAACAGCAGGAAAAAGAAGCCGAGAAAGCTGAAAGGAAGGCTGGCAAGGATGACGATGAAAAAGATGACGATGACTCAAAGGATGACGATGGCGATGCCCCGGGCGACGAGCCAGGCCCCGGTGACGGCGGCGAAGGTGAAGGCCCCGGAGACGATGAGCCCGGCGCCGGCGACGGCGGCGAAGGTGAAGGCCCCGACGACGGTGCAGATGGTGAACCGCCGGACGAAGGTGGCATAGGTGACGAGCCGCCATCAGGGGATGAACCCCCGGTTGGTAACGAGCCCCCGGCGGGCGACGACCCTCCCGCGGATGACGAACCTCCCGCGAATGACGAGCCGGCAGTGGGTGACGACGCCCCCGGCGACGAAGGCGAAGGCCCAGCTGATGACGAGCCCCCGGCAGGCGACGACGCCTCCGGTGACGATGAGCCCGGCGCCGGCGACGGCGGCGAAGGCGAAGGCCCAGATGACGGCGAAGTCTTGATCGTCGATGAGGAACTGATGGCTGACCTTGTTGCCGAGGCCGAGTTGATCGCGGCGGAAGAAGGTTTGGTCTTGAACCTGCCGGAAGGCTTTACCCTGGAATCAGGGACCTTCGACGCGCTGATTGCCGAACTGCTGCGTTATGCCGAAACGACTGACGGCGGAGAAGAGCCCCCGGTCGTTGATGACGGCCGCGGCGAGGGCGGTGATGGCGGCGGATTGATTGAGGTCCCGGCTCTCTAGCTAAACGGACAAACTCCCCTGAGCGCGGGCGACCTAGGATCACTAAATCTGGGTCGTCCGCGTCATCTCATACAAGGCCACGGCGGCAGCAACGGAAACGTTCAGGCCGCCAGCGCTAGTCATTTTTGAAGCCGCGCCGGCACTTGTGGCACCTGCGGCGGGAATGCGCTCTAACGAATCGCAGTGCTCGGTGGTCAGGCGCCGTAGCCCGGTACCCTCGGCCCCCAAAACTAACGCCACAGCGGATCGATCAGGCCGAGGGTCAAGGGGATTCGGGGCTTCGCCGGACAGGCCGGTTCGCCAGTAGCCAAGATCGGCCAGGGTTTCCAGCGACCTGGCCAAATTGTTGACCCGCACCACCGGCACCGTTTCCAGGGCGCCCGACGCGGCTTTGGCCAGAGCTCCACTTTCCGGCGGTGCATGGCGATCGGTGGCGACCACCGCCAGCGCGCCAAAGGCCCAGGCCGAGCGCAGGATTGCGCCAAAATTGCGGGGGTCGGTGATTTGATCCAAAACCAGCACAATTGAGCGGGCGTCGTCCGACGGTACGCAAATTTTGGCCAAATCCGGATTGGATAGGGGCTTGGTCAGCACCGCGATGCCCTGGTGAACCGCCCCGGCCGGAATTTCGGCCGCTATCGCCCGCTGGGCGAGGGATTCGGGCACGATCCGCCGATCGGAAGTCGGTACCTCGAGGTCCCTGGCCAAACGCCGTGCGGCCTCGGGGCTGACCACCAGGCGCTCGATGGTCCGGGCGGGGTTTTCAAGGGCCCCCAGAACCGCGTGAACGCCGTACAGCCACAGGCCGGAACGCTTGAGTTTCCGACCGCGGCCCGGAGGTCGTTTCCTGGCGCCGGAGTCGTTCGAATTTTGGCGCAAGTTTTGGGGTTTGCGGCCCTTGCGGTGTGCCATGATGGTCCATATACTTAACGATGTGACTGGCGCGCAACCCCGCCTTATCGCTTCGTTGGCAAAAATGCTAACGGGTGACGCGGGGTTTCGCGCTCGTTCGCGTCGTTTCAATTGACATCGGGTACTGAATTCCCATAGTGCGGATTGTGCGCAAAAAAGCCTTGGGCGCGGCAGATCGTGTGTCAGGTCAAGGTCCGGAGGGGTGCCCGAGTGGCTAAAGGGGACGGGCTGTAAACCCGTTGGCGTACGCCTACGTTGGTTCGAATCCAACCCCCTCCACCACCTCGGTTGGGGGCTTGCAGTGTGGAGTACACTTGAGGGTCGCTTCGGGGGAGCGCGTGATCGGCGGGCGAGGTGGGGAGAACAAATACGGAAAAGGCTCGCGGGTGTAGCTCAGTGGTAGAGCCCCAGCCTTCCAAGCTGGTCGCGCGGGTTCGACTCCCGTCACCCGCTCCAGAATTGGAGGAACGTTGAGGCAACACCGCTAGAACGACTTCAGCAATTTTCACCAGGCTGCAAGCAGTAGGTATCGACCGATGGCGAAAGAAAAGTTTGAACGGACCAAGCCCCATTGCAACGTTGGCACAATCGGCCACGTTGACCATGGCAAGACGACACTGACGGCGGCGATCCCCAAGG
>JAKZSO010000019.1:0-11288 GCA_047517625.1 Alphaproteobacteria bacterium | reverse complement strand
CTCCAGCACCTTGTTGATAGGTTTGGCGGGAATGCCTTGGGCCTCCAGGAATGCCGCCGTGCCTCTGGTCGCGACGATGGCGAATCCCATGTCGGCCAAGTCTTTGACTGCGCCTTGGATCGCCGTTTTATCGTCGTCTTTCACCGAAACGAATGCCGCCCCGGCCATGGGCAGCGCAGTCCCCGCCGCCAGTTGGGATTTGGCGAACGCGCCCTCGAACGAGGTGTCCAGGCCCATGACTTCGCCGGTAGAGCGCATCTCCGGCCCCAGTATGATGTCGACCCCGGGGAAGCGATCGAACGGGAACACAGCTTCCTTGACCGCAATATGGGCTTGGCTCAGGTGATCTTGGGGCAGCTTGAAATTCGCCAGCTTTTCCCCCGCCATGATGCGGGCGGCGATTTTGGCGATGGGAATGCCGGTGGCCTTGGCCACGAACGGCACGGTGCGGCTGGCCCGGGGGTTCACCTCCAACACGTACACGGCCTCGCCTTTGACGGCGAACTGGACGTTCATTAGGCCAACAACGCCAAGGCCGCGGGCCAATGCCTCGGTTTGCCGGCGCAATTCGAAGACCATCTCGTGCGATAGGGTGTGGGGGGGCAGCACGCAGGCGGAATCGCCGGAATGAATCCCGGCTTCTTCGATGTGTTCCATGATCCCGGCGACAAAAACATCGTCGCCGTCCGCCAAGGCATCCACGTCAAGCTCAATGGCATCGCGCAGATACGAATCGATCAGCACCGGGGCGCTGCCCGAGACCCGAACGGCGGCGGTCATATACCGGCGCAGAGCCTCCACATCGTGGACGATTTCCATGCCCCGGCCCCCCAGCACATAGCTTGGGCGGATGACCACGGGATAGCCCACGGCTTTTGCCGCTTGTTCGGCTTCCTCGGCGCTAGTGGCGGTGGCGTTCACCGGCTGGCGTAGGCCAAGCCGGGTGAGCAGTTCTTGAAAACGTTTGCGGTCTTCCGCCAAGTCGATGGCGTCAGGGGTGGTGCCTAGTATAGGCACTCCCGCCGCCTCTAACTCCCGGGCCAGGTTCAGGGGCGTTTGGCCGCCGAACTGAACAATTGCCCCCAAGAATTCTCCGGCCGACTGCTCTACAGCCACTGCCTCCAACACGTCCTCGGCAGTCAGGGGCTCAAAATACAGGCGGTCCGATGTGTCGTAGTCCGTGGACACGGTCTCCGGGTTGCAGTTGACCATGATGGTTTCGAACCCGGCTTCCGCCAAGGCATAGGCAGCGTGAACGCAGCAGTAATCGAATTCGATGCCTTGGCCGATGCGGTTGGGGCCGCCGCCCAACACCATGACTTTGTGACGCTCCGATGGCTGGGCTTCGGACTCAGTGGAACCGTCCGCCCACCCGGTATTTTCATAGGTCGAGTACATGTACGGGGTGCGGGATTCGAATTCGGCGGCACAAGTATCGACCCGCTTGAACACGGGCCGGACCCCTGCCTCGATGCGCGCCGCCCTCACAACGGCCGCCTCGGTGCCCCACAACTGGGCCAAGCGGCCGTCGGAAAAGCCAAGCTGCTTCATGCGGCCAAAAACCGCCGGATCGTCCGGCAGCCCACGTTCCCGGATTGCGTCTTCCGCCAGGACCAGGTCTTCGATTTGGCGCAAAAACCATGGATCAATCTGGGTCATGCCGCGGACCTCCTCCACGGAGAGACCGGACCGAAATGCCTGGGCGATGAACAGCGGTCTTTCCGCCGTGGGTCTGCTCAGGGCAGCGGCCCAATTCTCTGGCTCCGGCACTTCGTTCAGACCGGTCAGGCCGGTTTCCATGGAGCGCAACGCTTTCTGCAACGACTCAGCGAAGGTGCCGCCGATGGCCATGACCTCGCCAACCGATTTCATTGATGTGGTGAGTTCGTTCGAAGTGCCGGGGAACTTCTCGAACGTGAACCGGGGGATCTTGGTGACCACGTAATCGATGGCGGGCTCGAACGAGGCCGGGGTCACGCCGGTGATGTCGTTGGCCAATTCGTCCAGGGTGTAGCCCACAGCCAGCCGCGCCGCCACCTTGGCAATGGGAAAGCCGGTGGCTTTGGACGCCAGCGCCGACGACCGCGAAACCCTGGGGTTCATTTCAATGACCACCAGGCGTCCGGTGGCAGGGTCGACGGCGAACTGGACGTTGGAGCCTCCGGTTTCCACGCCGATCTCCCGCAACACGGCGATGGAGGCGTCGCGCATAATTTGCAATTCTTTGTCGGTCAGCGTCAGCGCCGGGGCCACCGTGATGGAATCGCCGGTGTGCACGCCCATGGAGTCGACGTTTTCAATCGAGCAAACGATGATGCAGTTGTCGCCCAAATCCCGCACCACCTCCATTTCAAATTCTTTCCAGCCGAGCACCGATTCTTCGATCAGCACCTGGCCTATGGCCGAGGCATCGATCCCGGCGGCGACCATGTTCTCGAAGGATTCCCGGTCGTGGGCGACACCGGCGCCGGAGCCGCCCAACGTAAAGCTGGGGCGGATGATGGCGGGTAGGCCGACCCGGTCGAGGATCGCCACGGCTTCATCCACCGATTCGGCGGTGCCGGCGGTGGGGCATTCAAGGCCGATATTGGCCATGGCCAGGCGGAATTGCTCGCGATCCTCGGCCTTGGCAATGGCGTCGCGGCTGGCGCCGATCATTTCGACGCCAAATTGTTCCAGAGTGCCGTCGTCGGCCAGGGCCATGGCGACGTTCAGTGCGGTCTGGCCGCCCATTGTCGGCAACAAAGCGTCAGGGCGTTCCTTTTCAACGATCCTGGCTACGACCTCGGGCGTCACCGGCTCCAGATAGGTGGCCTCGGCAAAATCCGGGTCCGTCATGATCGTCGCCGGGTTCGAATTCACCAGGACCACCCGGTAGCCTTCGGCTTTCAGGGCGCGGCAGGCTTGGGTGCCGGAATAATCGAACTCGCAGGCTTGGCCGATGATGATCGGCCCGGCGCCGATGATCAGGATTGACGAGATGTCGGTGCGCCTAGGCATTTAGCCCTCCGCCCGGACCCTCCCCCACAAGGGGAAGGGGAATTGGCGAGCAAGGATTCTGCCCGGCACCGCTACTTCGCTCCCTCCCCCCAGAGTGGGGGAGGGTTGGGGTGGGGGGGTTATTTCAATACGTGGTCGGGCGTTCCAATTTGAACAGCATTTCGGACCATGTGGAGCACACCGTCCGTGTTGCGAAGCACGTCGCCGTTCCAGAATCGTAATACCAAAAACCCTTGGCTCTCCAGCCACAAGGTTCGCTGGTTGTCCGCCTCCATCTGGATTGCGTGCTGGCCGCCGTCCAATTCGATAACCAATTTCTGGTCGAAACACACGAAGTCCACGATGAACGGACCGATGGGAGCTTGGCGTCGAAAACGGCGGCCATCCAATTGACGGAGGCGAATCCGACGCCAAAGAACCCGTTCCGCGTCGGTCGCATTCTGCCGCAGAAAACGAACGTTCCTGGAGGCCATCGGAGCAAACTAGGATGACTGAGATTGTGGGCGTTCCCCCGCCACCCTGACCCTCCCCCACAAGGGGGGAGGGAATGTGCTTGACCCCGATCACTTCCCGATCTCCATCATTGCGGTGAAGCGGTCGAACAGGTAACGGCTGTCGTGGGGCCCGGGGGAGGCTTCCGGGTGGTATTGCACTGAAAACGCCGGCTTACCGTCGACCGCCAGGCCCTCGCAGGTGCCGTCGAACAGGCTTGTGTGGGTGGCGGTGACCCCGGCCGGAAGCGTATCGGAGTCAACCACAAAGCCATGGTTTTGGCTGGTGATCTCGACCCTGCCGGTGGCCAAATCCTTAACCGGGTGGTTTGCCCCCCGGTGGCCCTGGTGCATTTTCGTGGTTTTGGCCCCCAACGCTAACGCCAGCAACTGGTGGCCCAGGCAGATGGCGAATAACGGGACACCAGCGTCCAAGACGCCCCGGATCGCGGGCACCGCGTATACCCCGGTGGCGGCCGGATCACCCGGGCCGTTGGACAAAAACACCCCGTCCGGATTGTGGGCGAGAATATCCGCGGCGGTGGTTTTCGCCGGAACCACCGTCACTCGGCAACCCACAGAGGCCAAGCTGCGCAGGATGTTGTGCTTGGCGCCGTAATCCACGGCGACAACATGGAATGTCGGCTTGGTGAGCTCTCCGGTCCCCGGACCCAACCGCCACCGGGTTTGGGTCCATTCATGGGGTTGGTCGGCGCTGACATCGGCCGCTAGATCCATGCCCGCCAATCCAGGCCATGCCACCGCCAATGCCGCGAGTGCCTTGGGCTCAAGATCACCATCCGGGGAGTGGACCAGAGCGCCAATCGGGGCGCCCCCGGTGCGGATGTGACGGGTCAGGCGGCGGGTATCGACGCCGCAAATCCCTGGAATGCCTTGGGCCACAAGCCACTGGTCCAGGGGTTCGAGAGCGCGGAAATTGGAGGGCCGGGTGATCGCCGACCGCAACACGATGCCACGGACGGCGGGGTCCGAAGTCTCCACATCCTCGAAATTGGTGCCCACATTGCCTATATGTGGAAATGTGAACGTGATGATTTGGCCAGCGTACGACGGATCCGTAAGGGTCTCCTGATAGCCGCTCATTCCGGTGTTGAAGCAGACCTCGCCGACCACGGTCTTGGCAGACCCAAAGCCTTGGCCGCGAAGGATCGTTCCGTCAGCGAGGACAAGGGCTGCGGTGAAGGAGGCGGGGTCAAGAATCGCCGCTGCCCGGTTTTTCCGAGCACGCAAATGCGGCGATGAGGCCATGAAAGCACTTTCCGGCGGCCCACCGCCTGATAACTGGTATACCGACCGTCTCGGAGTCAAACGTCGGACTCACGGGGGTGGGGGCCGGGGCGCAACGTAAGCAAATACCGTGCCGTCGTCAACCACAATTCTGGCTTATGTTTCAACAAGTTAACAGGAATTTCGGGGTTTGCGTGGTCGTCAGGTTTGGGGTACCATGCGCGCCCTTTCGAAATTTCAGGACCGCCCGCGTATGCTGCGATCTCGCCTAAGCGAGGCGTTAAAAGACGCGATACTGGCCAAGGACAAGCGATCGTCCTCCACCATTCGCCTCATACTGGCCGCCGTCAAAGACCGGGATATCACACTGCGCGGCATCGGTGGCGGTGAAGCCATCAGCGACGATGATATTTTCGGGTTGTTGCAAACGATGGTGCGCCAACGCCACGAAAGCATCGCACTGTTCGAAAAGGGCGGGCGCAAGGATTTGGCCGATCGCGAACGGGCCGAGATTGAGGTCGTTTACCGGTTCATGCCGGAGCAATTGGACGACAAGGAAATCACCTCGGCCACCAAGCAGGTGATCGAGGACTTGGAGGCATCGGGCCTGAAAGACATGGGCCGCGTGATGGGGGAACTGAAATCCAAATACACTGGGCAAATGGATTTCGGCAAGGCGAGCGCCGTCGCCAAGGAGCTGCTTGTTTGAACGCGGGGCGCCGCGCCCAATCGCCCGAGCTGTAGAGCGGAGCTGATTTGGCATTACCAACGCAATTTTTGGACGACATCAGGGCCCGGGTGCCGCTGTCTGGAATCGTCGCCAAACTGGTAGCCCTGACCCGCCGCGGCCACGAACATTCCGGCCTGTGCCCGTTCCACAATGAAAAGACCCCGTCCTTCACGGTCAACGATTCCAAAGGCTTCTATCATTGCTTTGGCTGCCAAGAGCACGGCAGCGTCTTCGATTTTGTCATGAAGACCGAGGGTTTGGATTTTATCCGGGCCGTGGAGCAATTGGCCCGGGAGGCCGGCCTTGATATGCCGGCCATGGACCGCTCGGTGCGGCAATCCCCGGAGCAGAAAAAGGAGCTGGATTCGCTCTTTGACCTTATGGACGCCGCCGCCGCGTGGTTCCAAAGCCAGCTGCATGAGCCGGGGGGCGCCGAGGCTGCGAAATATTTGGACGGCCGTGGGATCAACGTTACTACCGTTGCACACTTTCGAATGGGGTTTGCCCCGGACAGCCGCACAGCGCTGAAAAATGCGCTGCTGGCACTGTCATTCACCGAGGCCGCTTTGATCGCCACGGGGTTGGTGATCGCGCCGGAAGATGGGGCCGAAACTTACGACCGCTTCCGCAATCGCGTTATGTTCCCGATCAAAGACACCCGGGACCGTGTGATCGCCTTTGGTGGCCGGGCGTTGGCCGAGGCCCGGGCGAAATATATGAACTCTCCCGAGACCGCCTTGTTTCACAAAGGATCGGTTTTGTTCAATTTGTCGGCAGCAAGGGCGGCGACCCGGGATACCGGCTCGGTCACCGTTGTCGAGGGCTACATGGACGTGGCGGCGCTGCACCAAGCCGGTTTTGCCAACACCGTGGCGCCCCTTGGCACCGCCCTGACCGAACGCCAAATGGCTGAACTGTGGCGGTTGGTGCCGGAACCGGTGCTGTGCATGGATGGCGATGCCGCGGGCATCAAGGCCGCCCAAAGCGCCGCCAAACGCGCCCTTGGCGAACTCAAGCCCGGTCATTCCTTGCGCTTTGCCGCGCTGCCCGAAGGCGAAGACCCGGACTCCCTGGTCCGTGGACCTGGCGGCCAAGCAAACATGCAAGCGGTGTTGGACACGGCCTCACCATTGGCGGAGGTGCTATGGAGGGCGGCATCATCAGGGGATTTCTCAACGCCGGAGCGCCAAGCGGGTTTGCGCCAAGAAGTTTTCGCGCTTGCGGCTCGGGTGCGCGACGCCACAGTGCGCGACTATTACAAAAACTTCTTCACGGCCAAGCTCGACGCGGCCTTTGGCGCGACCTCCGGCCAGGGCAGGCAGTTCCGTTCCGGGCGCAGGCCGGGCCCGTGGCCGACCAAGAAATTGCCGCCGGCCTTGGGGCTCGGCGGCGACGGCAACGACACCAGGCGAGTTCGGGTGCTGCTGGCCACCGTCCTTAACCATCCTGAAATCCTGGACCACGTGTTCGAGGACCTTTGTGGGCTCCAAATTTCAGACCCCGAACTTGACAAGTTGTCTAACGAAATCATAGACATCGCAGGCCCTGGGGGGCCTCTCGACTTTGATCAGCTAAAGACCCATTTAGATAACCGGGGTTATGCCGGTGCGGTGGCCCGACTAATTGGCCCGAAAGCTGGATTGGCGGAGCGGTTTGCCGGACGGCAAGCCTCTGTGCTGGACGCCGAGGCTGGGTGGCGGGAGACCCTCGATTTTCACGGGGCTTCGGCCCGGCGGGCCGAGGTCGAGGCGGCGGCAAAAGCCTTGGGCGAGAACATGACGGAGACCGAATTCGCGCGCTTTGCGGCGCTGAAGGCCGAGACAGAGCGGGAAACAGACGATGATCCCGCCTTTTCTGTCGGCGGCCAGACTTAGACACATGGCAACACGGAACCTTTTAAGGAATACGAATGGCGAGCAAAACGGCGACCGCCGCTGAAACCGAACCCCGGCGCGACGATAGCCCGGACACCCCCCTGACGGATGCGTCTGACCAGGGCGTCAAGAAGATGCTGGCGAAGGCCAAAGAGCGCGGCTACGTCACCTATGACGAATTGAATTCCGTTCTGCCCCAGGACCGCATGTCCTCGGAACAGATCGAAGACACCATGTCGATGCTGTCCGAACTGGGCATCAACGTGGTCGAATCCGAAGACGACGCCGAGGAGGCCGGCAAACCCGCCCGGGCGAAAGCCACCAGCACCGGCACAGAGGTTGAACGCACGGACGATCCTGTGCGGATGTATTTGCGGGAAATGGGCTCCATTGAGCTGCTTTCGCGGGAAGGCGAAATCAGCATCGCCAAACGCATCGAAGCCGGGCGCGAAACCATGATCGGCGGCATTTGCGAGAGCCCGCTAACCATGCGTGCCATCGTCGGGTGGCGGGAAGACATCAAGAAGGGCGGCATCCTGCTGCGCGATATCGTTGATTTGGAGGCTTCTCTGGGCACCGGCCCCGCCGGTGCCGCTGGCTCGGGCGCCAACGTCAATCCAGCCGCACCCCAAAATGCCGGAAAGACCGGCGTCAAACCGGGCGCTGATGCCAAAGGCGCCAAGCCGGCGGCGGAAAACAAGGACGACGATGACGAGGATGAAGACGATGGTGGCACAATGTCGCTGGCGGCCATGGAGGAAGCGCTGACGCCAAAGGTGTTGGATCAATTCCAGAAAATTGCCGCCACCTACAAGAAGCTGCACCGGCTGCAAGAAGCCCGCCTGGAAGCCGCGCACAAGAATGACGCAGTCACGCCGGCCCAGGACAAGCGCTATATCAAGCTGCGCCGCGAGCTTGTCGAATTGATGGGCGGCGTGCGCCTGAACAATCACCGCATTGAGGAACTTGTGGATCAGCTGTACGGGCTAAACCGCCGGATCATGGATTTCGAAGGCCGGCTGTTGCGCCTGGCGGAAAAGTATAAGGTCACCCGGGAGTCTTTCGTCAAACAGTACGTGGGACGCGAGTTGGACACCAACTGGCTGCGCCGGATCAAACGCCTGAAGGAAAAGGGCTGGGCCAACTTTGGCAAGGAAGAAAGCGCATCGATCAAGGAAATTCGCGGCGAAATCGCCACGGTCGCCACAGGCGTCGGCCTGGACGTTCAAGAGTTCCGTCGCATCGTCTCCACCGTCCAGCGCGGTGAACGCGACGCAGGCCGGGCCAAGAAAGAAATGGTCGAGGCCAATCTCCGCCTGGTAATTTCGATTGCGAAGAAATACACAAACCGCTGCCTGCAATTCCTGGACCTGATCCAGTAAGGCAACATCGGCTTGATGAAGGCCGTGGACAAGTTCGAATACCGCCGGGGCTATAAGTTCTCCACCTACGCCACGTGGTGGATTCGCCAAGCCATCACCCGGTCCATCGCTGACCAGGCCCGCACCATCCGCATTCCGGTGCACATGATCGAGACCATCAACAAGCTGGTGCGGACGTCGCGGCAAATGCTGCACGAAATCGGCCGGGAACCGACCCCCAACGAGCTGGCGGAAAAGCTGTCGATGCCGCTGGAAAAAGTCCGCAAGGTTTTGAAGATTGCCAAGGAGCCGATCAGCCTTGAGACACCGATCGGTGACGAAGAAGACAGCCACCTGGGCGATTTTATCGAGGACAAAAACGCCGTGCTGCCGGTTGATGCCGCGATCCATTCCAACCTGCGTGAGACCACGACCCGGGTGCTGGCCAGTCTTACGCCACGCGAGGAACGGGTGCTGCGCATGCGTTTTGGCATCGGCATGAATACCGACCACACCTTGGAAGAGGTGGGCCAGCAGTTCTCGGTCACGCGCGAACGGATCAGACAAATCGAGGCCAAGGCCCTGCGCAAACTCAAGCACCCCAGCCGCTCCCGCAAACTGCGCAGCTTCCTGGACACCTAAAGCAACAGCGCCAGATGGCCTCGTTGAACGCCCTGCGGGCCGAATTAGAGGCCATCGACGCCGAGCTGGTGGAGGCCCTGGCCCGGCGTTTTCAAGTGGTCATGAAAGTCGCGGCGGTAAAGGCCGACGAAGGCATCCCGGTGGTGCTGCCCGACCGCATCGCGCTGGTTCTTGACCGGGTGGCGGGGCTGGCCCAGGCCCACGGCCTGGACCCAGGGATGACCCGGCGGCTTTATCAGCTGATCATCGACGAGGCCATCGCCATGGAACACCAGCACATCGCCCAGGGCCCTCGGGCGGAAAGCTAGAAGCTCAGGCTGCCGCCAACACGAAATCGAAGCGGGCAACCCAGCCGTCCACAGTCTGCCTCAGCGCCATCACCAACACATCCCGGTAGCCTCGGTCGACGGCGTTTTCCGCCAGCCGGTCAGGAAAATAAATCTGGGTCGTCAGCCGCCGGGTCCCGGGGCCCTGCATCTTGATATGGATGTGCTGGGTCCGGGCGGGGTATTTGCCCGGGCGGATGGTTCGCAACTGGTACGCGCCTGAAGCATCGGTGAACTGATGGCCGCGGTAGCGGAACCCGGCGTTGTCATAAACACCAGCATCGTCGCAATGCCAAAAATCCATCACCGCGCCGGCGACGGGCTGGCAATCTTGCGTCATCACCAAGCCTGCCAAAATCAGCGGTGTCCCCAAGCCGTCGGGTTCGACCAGGTCGCTGCGGTGGGGGGTTAGGGGGGAATAAAATGGGCCGTCGGCCTGGGCTGCCGTTTCGATGCCGCATTCCGCGGTGGGAGCCAAGTCCAGGTTCAAATCCGCCCGCGGCCCGGCAAAGCCATAGCCCAGAGGCGCATTCTGGGCGCGGGCCACCAGCGGCACAGCCGCCGCCCCGGCCCCCAGTGCAAAAGTTGTGCGCCGACTGATTGTGCGGGTCATTCGTTGATAGTATCCGCCGTGTTTCCAACGGGCAATCAGGGTAATGTCCCAGCGGGCCCGTAGCTCAATTGGTTAGAGCCGACCGCTCATAACGGTTTGGTTGGAGGTTCGAGTCCTCCCGGGCCCACCACATCCCCATATTTTTCGCATAAAATCATGAGGTTATCAGCCGCGTTTGTCCAACCGTAGGGGTAGGTTGGACACATTGTGTTTGGGTTTCGTCCCCAGTTTCGCCAGCCCCGAGTCTGCAAGCTTGGCCCGATTCGCCGCTGCTACGTAGCGGCTGGCCTCTCTGGCGGTGGCATGCCCGAGGAAAGACATCACCTCAAATTCCGTCGCTCCGGCCTCAGCCAACCGCCTAGCGCCAGCTTTTCGCAATCCATGCGCCGCGCAATGCGGCAGCCCCACTTGGGCGCACCAACGGCGAAACAGGTTGCCGAACCTCTCCGGCGTGTACCCCGTCACACCGCCTTCGCGCGCCAGCAGCACCATCCGATCCGGTGGTAGGTACGACATCTCCTTCGCAAGCTCGGGCAGGATCGGCAGGTCGACCAGCTCCGCCGTCTTGCCTCGGCGGTAGTGGAGCCGGCCACCGCGAATATTGGCGCGGGTTAGCGCCGCAGCGTCCTGCCGCCCCGCCCCGGTGGCAAGGAGAAGTTCGAGCGCCAAGCGCGCCTTGGTCCCTGTCTCATGCGTGGCCCGATAGGCGTCGATCTCGTCATCGGTCCAAGTGTGATATCCGCCACGCCTCGTCTTGTGAGGATCTGCGAGTGCGGCCGGGTTCTGCCCCTTGACGCGGCGAACCTGAACATTTGGCCAAGGTCTTTCCGAAGCCGATTCGCAGCGGCCGGCCCGCCTTTTCGCTCCATCAGCCTCGCGACGTGGTGGGGTTCCAGGCGGGAATACTTCGCTTCTCCGATGGCCGCCAGGATCCAGTCCAGCCTGCCGCGTGTGTCGGAACGAGTGCTGGGGGCGAGGCGTTGAAAACCCTTGGCACCGAGGT
>JAKZSO010000018.1:0-9719 GCA_047517625.1 Alphaproteobacteria bacterium | reverse complement strand
ATGCTGTCCGGGCACATCATGTTGGAGGTCCTGGCCGGGTTCGTTGTCGCCCTCGGTATTTTCGGATTTGCCCCGTTTGTGATGGTGATCGCGATTTTCGGCTTGGAGGTGATCGTCGCGGCGCTGCAAGCCTATGTATTTGCCATTCTCGCGGCGATCTATCTTTCAGACGCCATCCACCTGCATCATTAGAACCCCAAGGAGCACGATATATGGACGTTGAAGCAGCAAAATTGATCGGTGCCGGTATCGCCACGGTTGGCGTCGCTGGCGCCGGTGTCGGCATCGGCACGATTTTCGGTATGTACGTGGCCGCGGGCATTCGTAATCCCGCCGCCGCGCCGAAAATGTTCGGTCAGGTTCTGCTGGGGTTCGCCTTGTCGGAATCCACCGCGATTTTCGCTCTGATGTTGGCGTTCTTGATCCTGTTCGGCTAGGAAGGCGACGCCCCGATGCCGCAACTCGTTTTCGCCGATTGGCCACCCCAATTGGTTTGGTTCCTTCTCAGCTTCGTAGTTCTGTACCTGCTGATGGCGCGGCTGGCGTTGCCGCGCATCGCCGGGGTGCTGGATTCTCGCGAACGGCGCAGGACCACCGACCTGGAAATGGCGGAAGGACTGCAAGTCCAGGCTCAAACGGCGCTGGAGGATTTCGAGCGGGGTCAGGCCGAAACCCACGCCCAGGCCCAGGCCATTGCGGCACAAACCAGGGAACAGCTGGCGGCACGACAGGCGGAGCGCTTTGCCGAGTTGGAGGCTGAGTTGACCGAACAGCACCGCAACTCGGAAGCCGAAATAGCCAGGGCTACCGAAGACGCCATGGCCAACTTGGCGGAACTTGCGACGGAACTGGCCCAGGCCGGGGCCGAGCGCTTGATCGGCGGGAAAATCAGCGCCGACCAGGCCCGGGCCGCGGTGGCGAAAGCCCAGGCGGAAATAACACAGAAGGACAAGGGCTAAAGGCCGTGGGTGAATTTCTTTCCAACCCCGAAAACTGGGTGGCGTTGGGCTTTTTGGCGTTTATCGCGTTGGTGGGAAAACGCGCCTACGCGTTCATCGGCGCGTCCTTGGACAAAAGGTCCGAAGCGATCAAAGCCAACCTGGACGAGGCTGTGCGACTGCGCGAGGAGGCCCAGGCGTTGCTGGCCAAATACCAGCGCCAGCAGCGCGATGCCCAAACCGAGGCCAAAGACATCATCGAGCGCGCCAAGGCGGAAGCCGAGAGCATGGCGCAAGACGCCGTCGACGCCATCGAGGCATCGGTGAAGCGTCGTTCAGAACTCGCCATGGATCGCATCGGCCAGGCCGAAGCCAAGGCCCTAAAGGAAGTGCGCGAAACCGCCATCGACATGGCTATCCGCGGTGCCGAGCGTTTGATCATCGACGGCCTGGACGAAACCAAGGCCGACAAGATGGTCGACGACGCCATCAAGGACCTGGGCAAAAAGCTGCATTAAATCTGCCGATCAGATTCACGCGACTGGCCCGAGCCAGCCGCGATCTGCTCGCGCGCCAATTTTCGCGCCTCAGCTGCGCTTGCCACCGCCCACCCCTAGCGGGAGGGGATTTACTCGGCGGCGTCGGCGACCGCCGCGGGCGGAGTCCAGCGCAGGACGGGATTGCGGGCGGCGGCCGTTTCGTCGACCCGGCGGCGCGGAGCCAGCCGTGGGGCCTCGGTGAAACGCGTCACATCCCCTGCCTTGGCTTTGTTTGCCAAAAACTTCAGGGTCGAAATCAGATGATCGAGGCTGGCCTTGCTCTCGGATTCCGTCGGTTCCGTCAGCATCGCCCCATGGACCACCAAGGGAAAATAGACGGTCATGGGGTGATAGCCTTCGTCGATCATGGCCTTGGCGAAATCCAGCGTGGTGACCCCGGTGCCCTCCAGGAATTTGTCGTCGAACAGCACCTCGTGCATGCACGGGGCCGAATAGGCCACGGACAGATCGTCTTGTAACTGCGACAACAGATAATTGGCCGACAGAACGGCGTCCTCGGCGATTTGGCGCAACCCATCGGCCCCATGGCTCATCATGTAGGCCAGGGCCCGGGTGAACATGCCCATTTGGCCATGGAATGACCGCAGTCGGCCAAGGGATTGAGCGGCTTCGCCGTTCTTGGTTTCGACCAGCCGCAACAGGTCGCCGTCTTTCACGACCATGGGCAACGGCGCAAACGGCGCCAAGGCTTCCGAGAACGCCACCGGACCGCTGCCCGGGCCACCGCCGCCGTGGGGCGTGGAAAACGTCTTGTGCAGGTTGATGTGCATGGCGTCCACGCCCAGGTCGCCGGGACGGACCCGGCCGACGATGGCGTTGAGATTTGCGCCGTCGCAATAAAAATAGCCGCCGACGGAATGGACCGCCTCGGCCACCTCCAACACTTCGTCCTCAAACAGACCCAGAGTGTTGGGGTTGGTGAGCATGATGGCCGCCACGTCCTCTCCAATCTTGGCCTTCACCGATGCCAGATCAATGCGCCCCCGATCGTTGCCCGGGACCGGATCGACTTTGTAGCCGCACAAGGCAGCTGTTGCGGGATTGGTACCGTGGGCCGATTCCGGCACCAGCACGCGGGTTCTGGGATCACCGTGGGCCGTGTGGGCCGAACGGATGGCCATTAGGCCGCAGAGTTCGCCGTGGGCGCCAGCCGCTGGGGACAAGGCCACCGCTGGCATCCCGGTGATGGTGCGCAGCCAATGGCCCAATGTATCCAGCACCTGCAACGCGCCCTGGACGGTGGATTCCGGCTGCAACGGGTGAGCGTCAGCGAAGCCGGGCAGCCGTGCGATTTTTTCGTTGAGCCTGGGGTTATGCTTCATGCTGCACGAGCCCAAGGGGTACAGATTGCCGTCGATGGAATAATTTTTCTGGCTGAGACGGACGAAGTGGCGCACCACTTCGGGCTCAGACAGCCCTGGCAATCCGATAAGGGCGGTACGCTCCAACCCGCCAAGGCGATTGTTGGCTACATCGGGTTCGCGCAGGTCGACGCCCGAGCGATCCTGGCCATTCAGCTCGAACAGCAGCGGTTCTTCCAGTTCCAGGCCCTTGTGGCCGGTTGAGGTGTCGGGCTTCACGACAGCACCTCAGCCAGGCCCGCCACCAAAGCGTCCATCTCATCCGACGTATTGGTTTCGGTGGCTGCCACCAACAGCAAATTGTCCACGTCGTCGCGATCCGGGAATAGCCGCGCGGCCGGCACTCCGGCCAAAATGTCCCGATCGGCCAGGGCTTGGACGGCGTCGGCCGCCGAGCCCGGCAGTGTCAGAGTGAATTCGTTGAAGAACGCCCCGGCGGCGACAGAAACGCCTGGAACTTTTTCGAGACGCCCGGCCAAATCCACCGCCGCTACGTGGTTCAGGCCCGCCAGCCGTCGCATACCGACCTCCCCCAACAACGCCACGTGAATGCCAAAGGCCAGGGCGCACAAACCGGAATTGGTGCAGATGTTGCTGGTGGCTTTTTCCCGGCGAATGTGTTGTTCCCGAGTACTCAGCGTCAGCACATAAGAGCGGCGGCCATCCACGTCTTGTGTTTCGCCACATAGCCGCCCAGGCATTTGCCGCACATGTTTCTTGTGGGCCGCCATCAGCCCCACATAGGGGCCACCGAAATTGAGACCGACCCCCAACGATTGGCCCTCCGCCGCAACGATATCCGCGCCCATTTCCCCAGGCGACTTCACCGCCCCCAGCGAGACAACCTCGGTCACCGCCACTACCAACAGCGCCCCAGCCTCATGGCACGCGGCGGCCAGAGCCGAATAGTCGTGCAGCCGCCCGAACACGTCGGGGTTCTGGACCACGACACAGGCGACCTCAACGCCCAAGTCCGCGCGCAGATCCTCTGTGTCGTCCAACGACGGATCCTTGGACACTACGCCCATGGCGCCGAACTGAGAGGTGGTGCGGACCGCCGCGCCGTAATGGGGGTGCAGGGCTCCGGACAGAACCGCCTTGTGGCGCCGGGTCAAGCGCCCGGCCATCATCACCGCCTCGGCGCAGGCTGTGGCGCCCTCGTACATGGAGGCATTGGCGATTTCCATGCCGGTGAGCATCGCCACCTGGGTTTGGAATTCGAACAGAAACTGCAACGTGCCCTGGGAGATTTCCGGTTGGTACGGGGTGTACGAGGTCAGAAACTCAGAGCGCTGGATCAAATGGTCCACCGCCGCCGGAATGTGATGGCGGTATGCGCCGCCGCCCAGGAAACTGGGCCCCGCACCAGCCGGGCGGTTGCGGGCGGCCATAGCCGCCATCGCCCGCTCCACCTCCAACTCCCCCTGGTGCATGGGCAAATCGAGCAAGCCGTCGCGGCGCGCGGATTGCGGCACGTCTTTGAACAAATCCTCCACGGACTTCGCACCGATCGCCCCCAGCATTTGGTTGCGATCGCCGGGTGTCAAGGGCAGGTAGCGCATCAGCCGGCCACCTTGTCGGCGTAGGTGCTGGCGTCCATCAGGTCGGACACGTCTGGGGACCCATCGATTTTTAACTTCAGGAACCAGCCCTCGCCCTCCGCATCCTTGTTGACCAAGCTGGGATCGTCGCCGATGGCGGTGTTGACCTCGATGACTTGGCCGGCGATCGGGGCGTAGACCTCGCTGGCGGCTTTTACGGATTCGACAACGGCGGCTTCAGCGCCTTTCTCCACAGCCGCGCCTTTTTCCGGCAGCTCCACATAAACCACGTCACCCAATTGGTCCTGGGCATAGTTGCTAATGCCAACGGTGGCGATTTCGCCATCCATGGAAACCCATTCGTGGTCTTTGGTGTAAAGCTTGTCGGACATCGTCTGCTCCTGTGAACGCGGTTCTAACTTTTGGCGCGGAAATATCGGTGGGGGACGAACGGCAATTGCACCACTTGCGCCTGGTGGGTGGTGCCGCGCACGACCACGCCCACTTTGGTTCCCACCTCGGCGAATTCGGTCGCCACATAGCCCATTACAACCGGCGCACCCACCGTCGGGCCGAAGCCGCCGCTCGTGACCGTACCAATGGATTTGCCGCCGGGATCAACAATATCGGCGCCTTCCCGGGCGGGTGC
Organism: Alphaproteobacteria bacterium; assembly: GCA_047517625.1. Lineage (GTDB taxonomy): Bacteria > Pseudomonadota > Alphaproteobacteria > UBA2966 > CAIVPW01 > JABHVE01. Next base: position 4,670 of record JAKZSO010000018.1, on the reverse strand, counting down.
GCGACCGGCCGGGCGAATGCCCACACGGCGCCGGCTTGGGCCATTGGCAAGTTGATCCAGGATGATCGTATCGCCGGGGAAGCCGCCATTTTCTCTGCGGCGCTTGCCGATGGCCCAAGTCAGGCCGCCCTCGATGGGGGTGGTGGTCTCATCCAGGTCGTGGCCGTACAGGCACAAGCCAGCCTCCAAGCGCAGGGAATCCCGGGCGCCCAAACCGATGGGTTCCACCTCGTCCTCCGCCAGCAACAGCCGCGCTAGATCGACCGCCTGGCCATTGGCCGCGGAAATCTCAAACCCGTCTTCGCCGGTGTATCCGGCCCGGGAAACACCGCATGGGATGCCGCCCACGTCCATGGCGGCGAAGCCCATGAAGCCGAGATCGCCGCAGCCCGGGGCATGCCGCGCCAACACTTCCACGGCCAATGGCCCCTGCAGCGCCAACAGGGCCCGGTCGTCGGGCATTTCGATGGTGCAATCGCGGCCAATCCGCGCCTGCATGTGGGCCAAGTCGGCGTCCCTGCAGGCGGCGTTGACCACTAGGCCTATGTGATCGGCGGCGCGGCCCACCGTTAGGTCGTCCAAAATTCCACCTTGGGCATTTGTGAAAAATGTGTAGCGGATGCGCCCCACCTTTAGATCGCCGATATTGCCGGGCACCAGCGTTTCCAGGGCCATATCGGCACCGTCGCCGGAGAGGCGCACCTGGCCCATGTGGGAGACATCGAACAACCCGGCCTTGGTTCGGGTGTGCGTGTGTTCGGTCATGATCCCGGCGGAGTACTGGACCGGCAGCTCGTAACCGGCGAACTCCACCATTTTGCCGCCCAGCTCCAGATGCAGGGGGTGAAGCGGCGTGATTTTGGCGTCTGTGGCCAAGAGTGGTCCTCCAACAGAGTAGCGCGCCGGAATCCCGAAACGTGCGGGAACCGCGCCCCCTCTGTCTTCGAACCTGAGAGAGTCACCGGGCGGGCTTTTTTACCGCTTTTGCCGACTTACCCCTTCGGTGAGACAACCCTTGTGGCTTGCCTGCTTTCCAGAGTTTCATCCCCCTGCGGTCCGGTTGCCTGAGAGTTTCCGGGGCGGTTGCTCCTTCGGCGTCGGCGATGGCCCGCCGCACTCTCCCACAAGGGTCTTGTGTATGGTCTGCCCGGTCACCCGGCCAGATGGCGGCATACTACGCGGGGTCGCCGCCAGGGTCGAGTCTCCGGGGTCTTGGAATCGCCTATCTAGCCTGATTGTATTGCAACTCTTCAGGGGTCAGTTGAAACCCCAAAATAACCTGGAACACGACGGGTGATTCGCCGTCCGCCATGGGAATATCTTCAACCAATTGTTCCACCGTCGTCGCGTGTCCGGTCTCATCAAAGGTTAGGCGGCTGAAGAAAATATCCTTGCCCAGTACCTTGCCCCGGGCGTCGGTGACAGCCACGAAGAAGGGCACTTCAAGGGCCGGGGCATTGGAGGTGGGCCCGCGCAAGGCGGTGATCTGGAAGGCGATCTCCACCTCGACCCGCTCATCATTGGCCCGGCAAGCTGAATTCAGGCCAGAGATGGTGGCCTCGGCGGCAACGGTCGTTGGATCCCCGGGCCGGACAAACACGCTGACCGTGTCGGTATCGGCCAAGATCGCGACGCTGGGGCAAGCCCGGCCCGATTGGTCCACCAAACCCTGGCACCCCGCCAACGCCAACGCACCGGCAACAAGAAAACCCGGAATTCGCCGATGGCATCGGGTTGGCTCGGCTGCAATTAATGGCTGGGTCATGGGGCAAGCAGTGTCGGCCGCCTGGTCAACTGGGCTGGCCCAGAGTGCCGGGTTCGACTAAATTGTGCGGTCGCTCCGCCGCGCGGACTGTACTCGAAGGCGCGCCGATCCGCCATGGTGAAACCTGAAATCCTAATCCTGCTGGCAAGCCCTCGGGGATTTTGCGCGGGCGTTGACCGCGCCATCCAAATCGTCGAGCGGGCCCTGGCCAAATACGGGTCGCCGGTCTACGTCCGCCACGAAATCGTCCACAACCGAACCGTGGTCCGGAATTTGGAATCCAAGGGCGCGGTGTTCGTTGACGACCTGGACGAAGTGCCCGCCGACGCCCCGGTGGTTTTTTCGGCCCACGGCGTGGCCAAATCGGTCCCGGCCGAGGCCACCCGTCGCGGGCTGATCCAGGTTGACGCCACATGCCCGCTGGTGACCAAGGTCCACCGGGAAGCGGATCAGCATTACCAGGCGGGCCGTCCGGTCATTCTGATTGGTCACGCCGGCCACCCCGAAGTTGCAGGCACCATGGGACAACTGCCTGAAGGCGCCATGGAGCTGGTGGAATCCGTCGAAGACGTGGCGGCCCTGGACCTGGCCCCAGGCGCCGATGTGGCATTCGTTACCCAAACCACGTTGGCGGTGGATGACACAGCCGAGGTCATCGCCGCCTTAAGCGAGCGCCTGCCGGGGCTGGTGGCGCCGCGCAAGGAAGACATCTGTTATGCCACCACCAATCGCCAGAACGCGGTCAAGGCCATCGCCCCGCGGTGCGACGCCATGGTGGTCATCGGCGCGCCCAATTCATCGAATTCCGTTCGCCTAACCGAAGTTGCCGTGCAATCCGGGTGCAAGCGCGTCACCCTGGTCCAAGGGCCCGAGGACATGGATTGGGACATGATCAAAGACGCCGCCGGAACCGTGGGGATTACAGCTGGGGCTTCGGCGCCGGAATTCTTGGTGGGGCAGGTTTTAGACGCGTTTCGCCAACGTTTCGACGTGACGGTGGAGGAAGTGGCGGTCACCGCCGAAGACGTGCGATTCAAACTTCCCGCCTCGCTAGGCGCTTAAGAGCGCTCTAGGCCATGGCTGTTTACACGGATGTCGACGACCGCCAATTGGCGGATTTTTTGGACCAGTACGACTTAGGCGACCCTTTGGCGCTGACGCCGATCGCCGAGGGCGTGGAGAATTCCAACTACCGACTGGCTACCACCACCGGCCTGTACATCTTGACCATTTACGAAAAGCGCGTGGCCCGCGCTGATCTGCCGTTCTTTTTGGGCCTGATGGAACATTTGGCGGCTGGTGGCATCCCGTGCCCGCTGCCGATCAAGGGCCGGGACGGCGGTGCGCTGCAGGAATTAAGCGGCAAGGCGGCGGCTATCATCACGTTCCTGGAAGGCGCATGGCCGCGCAAAATCCATCCCGACCACTGCCGCGGCCTGGGCGCCGCGATGGCCCGGATGCACTTGGCCGGGGCGGATTTTGGCTTGTCCCGGCCCAACAGCCTGTCCATGACCGGGTGGCGAGGACTGTTTGAGACTTGCGAATCCCGGGCGGACGAAGTCGCACCGGGCTTGGCCGCGGAGATTGCCGGGGAGCTGGAGACGGTCGAAGCCAAATGGCCCAGGGATCTGCCGTCCGGGGTCATTCACGGGGATTTGTTTCCCGACAACGTCTTTTTTCAGGCCACCGGGCTTTCAGGGATCATCGATTTCTATTTCGCCTGCAATGATTCCTTCGCCTATGAACTGGCCATCTGCTTGAACGCTTGGTGCTTCGAGTCCGACCGGTCGTTCAACATCACCAAGGCCAAATTGATGCTGTCGTCCTACCGCCAAGTGCGGCCGTTCTCGGATACCGAAGTCGCCAACCTGCCGCTGTTGGCCCGGGGTGCGGCGTTGCGGTTCCTGCTGACCCGGCTGCACGATTGGCTGCACCGGGTGGAAGGCGCTTTGGTCAAACCGAAAGACCCGGCGGAATATCTGCAAAAGCTGCGGTTTCACCGGGAGGTCAGCGGCCCAACCGCATACGGATTGGAATAAGAGGGATGAGCGAAAACGGCGCGACCATGGACATTTATACCGACGGTTCGTGTCTGGGAAATCCGGGCCCGGGTGGTTGGGGCGCCATTCTGCGCGACGGCGAGGACCGCGAGCTGTCGGGAGGCGAGCCCGAGACCACGAACAACCGCATGGAAATGACCGCGGCAATCCTCGCCCTGGAAGCCCTGGACCGGCCGCGATCCATCCGCCTGCACACGGATTCAAAATACGTCATGGACGGCATCAAACACTGGATGCCCAATTGGAAGCGCAACGGCTGGCGCAGGGCAAACCGCAAGCCCGTCAAGAATGTGGATTTATGGCAGCGCCTGGACGCCGCGATTGGCCGTCACGATGTGTCGTGGTTCTGGGTCAAAGGCCATTCGGGCCACCCGGAGAACGAGAGGGCTGATGCCCTGGCATTGGCAGCCGCCGAGGCAGTTCAGGCGACCGGAATCAAGGGCGAATTCGGCCGCGCCTAGAGCTGTCCCAGCACGGTTTCCGCCGACGACACCCCGCAGGCCCCTCCCGGTTCCACATTCAGGTGGGTAATCACGCCGTCATTCACAACCATTGAATAGCGCTGGTTGCGAACCCCCAGCCCGGCTTCGACCAAATCCAACTCCAACCCAATGGCCTTGACAAACACGCCGCTGCCGTCCGCCAACATCAGCACTTTGCCCGCGACGTTCTGGTCCTGGCCCCAAGCGTCCATGACAAAGGCGTCGTTGACAGCGACGCAGGCGATGGTGTCCACGCCTTTCGCCCTCAACGCGTCAGCATTGGCGACGAACCCAGGCAGATGGGTTTTTGAACAAGTAGGGGTAAAGGCCCCAGGAATGCCCAGCACCACTACTAATTTGCCG